>NZ_JBFARO010000006.1:0-197231 GCF_040677125.1 Actinomadura sp. NPDC049382 | reverse complement strand
CCTCAACCGGCGGCCACGGGTCGGGCGGCCGGAGGGCGCCCTAGCGCCCGGAGGCCGCACGACCCGCCGACGCAGGCGACCGCAGCGACGCCACGCACACCCGCACAGGCACGCCAGACCGCAACGGCGGCGTGAGGATCGCCTGCGTCGCGACGGGGGTTCCAGGGGGTCGCCCCCCTGGGAGAACACAGCGTGAGGATCGCCTGCGTCGTGACCGGGGTTCCAGGGGGTGGCCCCCTGGGTGTTACAGCGTGATGGTCTCGATGGGGAGGCTGGAGTCTGCCGGTAGTTCCAGGTCGGACGGATGGCGGCCTGAAGCGACGAGTTCCGAGCCCAGGGCGGCGACCATCGCGCCGTTGTCGGTGCAGAGTTTCGGGCGGGGGACACGGAGGCGGACGCCCGCGGCCTCGCAGCGTTCGGCGGCCAGGGCGCGCAGGCGGGAGTTCGCGGCGACGCCGCCGCCGATCAGCAGGTCGCGGACGCCGTTGTCCTTGCAGACCTTCAGCGCCTTCTGCGTCAGGACGTCGACCACGGCCTCCTGGAATGACGCGGCCACGTCCGCGATCGGGACGGGCTCGCCCGCCCGCTCCTTGGCCTCGACCCAGCGGGCCACCGCCGTCTTCAGGCCGGAGAACGAGAAGTCGTAGGTGCCGTCCTTGTACTTGCCGCGCGGGAACGCGATCGCGGCGGGGTCGCCCTCGCGGGCCATGCGGTCGATCACCGGGCCGCCGGGAAAGCCGAGGTCGAGGACCCGCGCGACCTTGTCGAACGCCTCGCCCGCCGCGTCGTCGACCGTGCTGCCGAGCGAGTGGACCTCGTCCGTCACGTCCGGGACGAGCAGGATCGAGGAGTGGCCGCCCGACACCAGCAGCGCCACGCACGGCTTCGGCAGCGGGCCGTGTTCGAGCTGGTCGACGCAGACGTGCGCGGCCAGGTGGTTGACGCCGTACAGCGGCTTGCCCAGCGACAGCGCGTACGCCTTCGCGGCGGCGACGCCGACCATCAGCGCGCCCGGCAGGCCCGGCCCGGCGGTGACGGCGAACGCGTCCACGTCGGCGAACGTGACGCCGGCGTCCGCGAGCGCGCGCTCGACGGTCGGCCCCATCGCCTCCAGGTGGGCGCGCGAGGCGACCTCCGGCACGACGCCGCCGAACCGGGCGTGCTGGTCGACGCTGGAGGCGATGGCGTCCGCCAGCAGCGTGTGCCCGCGCACGATCCCGACCCCGGTCTCGTCGCAGGAGGTCTCGATGCCGAGCACCAGCGGCTCGTCCCGAATCATCAGTTCTCCCGGTTGAAGCCCATCGGCGGACGGCGGGTGAGCGGGCGGCTCATCACGATCGCGTCCACGTCGGAGGGCTGGTAGTAGCGCTTGCGGAGGCCGACCTTGACGAAGCCGAACCGCTCGTAGAGGCGGTGCGCGGCGTCGTTGTCGGCGCGGACCTCCAGGAACACCGCCTCGCTGTTGCGGCGGACGGCCTCGTTCAGCAGCGCGGTGAGCAGCGCCGCGCCGATGCCGTCCTTGCGCCGGTCGGCGCGCACCCCGATGGTCTGCACGTCGGCCTGCCCGCCCGCGGCGGCGAGGCCCGCGTACCCGACGATCTCGCCGCCGGGCTCCTCGGCGACGACGTAGTGGCGGGTGCGCGGCTGCTCGGCGAGTTCGCCGCGGAGCATCTCCTCGCTCCAGGCGTCCTCGGGGAACAGGGCCTCCTCCAGCCGGTGGACGGCCGGCAGGTCGGCGTCGGTCATCGGCCGCAGGACGACACCGGTCATGCCGGGGTCACCTTCTTGCGGGGCCCCGGCTCCTTCGCGTCGGGGCGGCGCAGGTAGAGCGGCTCCGGCGGGAGGAGTTCGGGGACCTTGAGCCCGGCCAGGCGGGCGACGGTCAGCTCCGCGAGGGCGCCGGCGGACGGCAGCAGGGGCTCGTGACCGGATTCGCCCAGGACGTCGGGGTAGAGGGCGGCGCCCTCGCCGACGACGGGCAGGCCCTCGGGGACGTCCGACGGCGGGCCCACGGCGGGTTCGGTGGCGCGCGCGCGTGCCGAGTCGTACCGCGCCCAGTAGACCTCTTTGCGGCGGGCGTCGGTGGCGACGACGAACGGTTCGTCCCGTCCGGTGGCCCAGGCGATGATGTCCAGCGTGCAGACCCCGTGCACGGGGACGCTCAGGGCCTCCCCCATGGCGCGGGCGGTGACCAGCCCGACGCGCAGCCCCGTGTAGGGGCCGGGCCCGACGCCGACGGCGATCGCGCTGAGGTCTTCGGGGACCGCTCCGGCCTCCGCCATCACCTGCGCGATGGACGGTGTGAGCAGTTCGGTGTGTCTGCGCCGGTCGACGGCCTCGGCGGTGCCGCGCGGTACGGCGCCCTCACCCGGAATCCACTCGTACAGCGCCACGGTGACCGCGGCGGTCGCGGTATCGAAAGCCAAGACCAGCACGGGTTGTAAGCCTACCGGTCAGGCGGCGGGCCGTGGCCTCGGACGGTCAGCCCTGTTCGAGGGCCTGGATCACGGTCTTGGCGACCTCGGTGGCCCCGCCGGTGGCCGCCCCGGACGAGAGCGGGTCGCCGTCGTCGGAGCCCGCGTAGTGGATCGTGACGAGGACGTTCGCGAGCCGGATGTTGCCGACGGCCTCGCCGGACCCCTGCCCCTTGTCCACGCTGTAGACGATGTAGCCGTCGTCGCCGACGTCCTTGGTCCGGGTCTTGTCGGTGAGCTTCTGCCCGGGCAGCAGCGCCTTGCCGGACTCGTCGGCGGTGCGCTCGGAGATGAGCGTCCTGCTCGCGGCGTCCGTGGGCGTCCGGCCCGCGTCGCCCGCGATCGCGCGGAGTTCGACGGTGAGCTGGCGCTTGGTGTCGCCCGCGTAGGCGCCCCACACGCACTGGTTCTGCCGCTCGTTGCTCTGGTAGTTGTCGGCCTGGGTGCGCTCGGAGCCCGGCGCGAGCCGGTCGATGAGGTCCTGGGCGACGATCGTGCAGGCGTCGGGGACGACGCTGCGCTCGCCCTTCGCCGTCGGGGAGCTCTCGGTGGCGCCGCTGCCGACGATCTGGCCGCCCTCCTTGTCGCCGCTCGCGCCGACGCCGGTCAGGACGACGACCACCGCGAGGACGCAGACGGCGATGCCGGCGCCGACGCCGCCGAGGATCGCGGCCCAGCGCCGTCCGCCGCGGCCGTCGCGCGCCACCCGGTGGCTGCCGGTGCGGTACCCGCCGCTGGCCGAGCGGTACCCGCCCGTGTCCGAGCGGTAGCCGCCGCTGCCGGAGCGGTAGCCGCCGGTGTCGCGCCGGCCGCCTGCTCCGCTGCCGCCCGCCGTCCGGTACCCGCCGGTGTCGGAGCGGTAGCCGCCGGTTTCGGACGGGTAGCCGCCGCTCCCGGTCTGGTAGGGGCCGGTCTCGCGCTGGTAGGGGCCGCTGTCGCTCTGGTAGGGACCGCTCCCCGTCTGCCCCGGCCCGTAGCCGCCGGACCCGTAGCCGCCCGACTCATGGGCGCCGGAACCGGAGCCGGACGCGGCGTAGCCGCCCGTGCCGTATCCACCGCCGTCCGGCCGGTAACCGCCGCCTGGCCCCTGGCCACCGCCCGAACCGCGGTAGCTGTCGCGGTCACTACCGCTGCGATGGCTACCACTCACCGGTTCCCACTCCCGTTGAGAATCGATATGTCGTAAGTGAGGCTTGTTCCGGCAAAGAGTACGACATGTGGCCGTAAAGTGGACCACCCCGGTTGGCAAAAAACGGAGAAGTTGCCCTCAGCCGGTCATCCGGCGTCGAGTTCCAGGTCGGACCAGCGATGACCGACCCCGACGATCCTTACTTCGCGTTCCTCACCGGGCCCGTCACCGCGCGAAATGATCACTTCCAGCCGGTCCTCGGCAAGGCCCTCCGCGAGCCCTTCTCCCCATTCCACGACCGTCACCGATTCCGTCATCGACGCATCAAGATCCAGATCGTCGAGTTCCGCGAAACCGCCCAGTCGGTAGGCGTCCACGTGCACCAGCGACGGGCCGCCGGCGAGCGAGGGATGCACCCGCGCGATGACGAACGTGGGCGAGGTGATCGGCCCCCGCACCTTCAGCCCCTCGCCGATCCCCTGCGTGAGCGTCGTCTTGCCCGCGCCGAGATGGCCCGTCATCACGAGCAGGTCGCCCGCCCGGAGCCGCGCGGCGAGGCGCAGCCCCAGTTCGTGCATGTCCGCCGCGGTCGGGACGGTGACGGTGAACGCTTTCACGCGGTTCGCTCCTCCTCCTGCTCGGGACGTTCCTCGGGGCGGACCCGGGCGATCAGCCGCCGCAGCCCGCCGGTCACCACGCCGGGGTACTCCAGCGGCAGCACGTGCCCGGCCTCCTCCACCTCCACCAGCTCCGCGTCCGGCAGCTCCGCCGCGATGCGGCGGGAGTGCTCGGCCGGGGTCAGCCGGTCCCGCCCGGCGGCCAGCACCAGCACCGGCACCCGGCCGAGGACGCCGAGGCAGCTCGTCTTGTCGTGGCCCATCAGCGCCGGATAGAACTCCGCGATCACGTCGATCGGCGTCGCCCGGATCATCTGCTCCAGGAAGTCGACGACGGACGGGCTGACGTACTTGTCGGCGAACGCCATCTTCCGCGTGACGACGAACGCCAGGTCGGCGCCGAGCCCGCGGGCCCGCTCCACCAGCTCGGCGCGGCGGCCGAGACCGCGCAGCGCCCCGGGCGCCAGCGGCCGGACGGCCTTCGCCAGCACCAGCGGCAGCCCGAGCGTCATCTCCGCCAGCTCGCCGCACGAGGTGTTGACCAGCGCCACGCCCGCGACCCGCCGCTCGAACACCTCCGGATGCCGCTCCGCCAGCGCCATGATCGACATGCCGCCCATGGAGTGCCCGACGAGGACGACGCGCTCCTCCGGGCCCGTCGTCGCCTCCAGCACCGCGAGCAGGTCGTCGCCGGTCTGCTCGATCGTCGCCCGCACCGGCGCGCTGCGCCCCGACCGGCCGTGGCTGCGCTGGTCCCAGAAGACCATCCGCACCAGGCCCCGCAGGTCGCGGCGCTGGTAGTGCCACGAGTCCTGGTTGAGGGTGTAGCCGTGGCAGAACACGACGGTGAGGCCGGCGTCGTCGGGGCCGTCCACCTCGACGTGCAGCGGGACGCCGTCCGCGGCCTCGAGCGTCAGCTCCCGCCCGCGCAGCTCGCCGAACGGCTCACCGGCGTCCGGGTCGGGCCGCAGCCGCACCCGGCCCACCGCGAAGCGCCGCAGCCCGACGGCCGCGCCCACGCCCGCCGCGCCGGCGCCCGCGACGACCCCGGCCAGGCCGATCCTGCGTCTGCTCCTGCTGTCCATGCACGCGCCCCCTACAGCGCCCGTCCCGGATACGCCCTCGGCACCCGGGACCCGATGCGGGTGACGATCTCATAGGAGATCGTGCCCAAGGCGTCCGCCCACTCCTGCGCGGTCGGCTCGCCGCGGTCGCCCGGCCCGAACAGGATGACCTCGTCACCCGCCGCCAGCCGGTCGTCGCCGAGGTCGATGACGAACTGGTCCATGCAGACCCGCCCGGCGATCGTCCTGCGGCGCCCACCCGCGAGGACCTCCAGGAGATTGGACCCGTTCCGGGGGATCCCGTCGCCGTACCCGACGGGCACCACGGCCAGGTTGGCGGCCGCTCGCGTGGTGTAGGTGTGACCGTACGACACTCCGCGGCCTGCTGGGACCCGCTTGACCAGGGCCGCGTCCGCCACCAGCGTCATCGCCGGGCGCAGCCCGAACGTCCCGAGCCGGGGCACCGGCGTCAGCCCGTAGGTCGCGATCCCGGGACGGACGAGGTCGAACCGCGCCTCCGGCAAGGTCAGCGCGGCCGCCGAGTTGGCGATGTGCCGGACCTCGAACCGCGCGCCCGCCTTCTCCGCGTACGCCGCCATCTCGGTGAACGCGCCGAGCTGCGCCGCGATCGACGGATGGCCGGGCTCGTCCGCGCAGGCGAAGTGCGACATGACCCCGACGACCCGCACCTGCCCGGCGGCCTCCGCCTTCAGCGCCGCGTCGACCAGCGCCTCCCAGTCCGCACCGCTCGCCCCGCCCCGGGTCATGCCCGTGTCGGCCTTCAGATGGATCCGCGCCTGCCGCCCGGCCCGCTCCGCCGCCCGGACGACCTCGTCCAGCAGCCAGACCGCCCCCACGGTGAGGTCGACGTCCTTCGCGACGGCCTCCGCATACGGCTCCCCGGGCACCCCGATGCACACCAGCGTCCGGACCGTGACACCGGCGTCCCGCAGCCGCAGCGCCTCGGCCAGCTTCGCGACCCCGAGCCACGACGCACCGCCCGCGAGCGCCGCCCCCGCCGCCTCGACCAGCCCGTGCCCGTACGCCTCGGCCTTCACCATCGCCATGACCTCGGCCCCCCGCGCCCGCTCGCGCAGCAGCCCGACGTTGTCGCCGATGGCGCCCAGATCAACACGCGCCTCCGCAGGAACCCTCATGAAACCAAGTGTGCAGTATTTATTGCTTCGCCCTCGGCGTCAGGCGCTGGCGCGCCTTCCTTCCACGGGCTTCGCGGCGATCGCTGCATCGCTTCGGCTCGCCTTGCGGCTCGCTGCGCGATCAGGTTCTCGCTTCGCTCGAACCTGGCTTCGCACGCGATCGCAACGCTGACCTCCGCGCGGGCCTGGCTTAGGGACGATCAGCTTGCGGTGGTCGCGTGGTGGCTGTGCACAACGGGCGTAGCGGCGATCGCTGCATCGCTTCGGCTCGCCTTGCGGCTCGCTGCGCGATCAGGTTCTTGCTTCGCTTGAACCTGGCTTCGCACGCGATCGCAACGCTGACCTCCTCGCGGGGCCTGGCTTAGGGACGATCGACTTGCTGTGGTCGCGTGGTGGCTGTGGTTTTTGGCTGGGTGTGACCGCTGAGGTCTTTGCGGGGGGCTTGTGGTTAGTGGGTGATGGTGCGGAAGGCGGCGGGGAGGGAGGTGATGACGTCGTGGGCGCTTATGGGGGATTCGGCGCCTGGGGTGGGGGCCGCGGCCAGGCGGGCGGCCAGGCCGTGGAGGTAGGCGCCTGCCGTGGCGGCGTCCAGGGCGGGGAGGCCGCCGGCTAGGAGGGCGCCGATCAGGCCGGACAGGACGTCGCCCGTGCCGGCGGTGGCTAGGCGGGGGGTGCCTGTGGGGTTGACCCTGACTGGGCGGTCGGCCTCGGCGATCAGCGTTGTCGAGCCCTTGAGCAGGACGGTCGCGGAGAGTTCGGCGGCGGCGCGGCGGACGTGGTCGAGGCGGGCGGCCTCGATGGCGGCGCGGTCGGCGGCGATCAGGCGGGACAGCTCGCCCGCGTGCGGGGTGAGGACGGTCGGGGCGGCGCGGGCCAGCAGGTCGCGGCGGCGGGACAGGACGGTGAGGCCGTCGGCGTCGACGAGGACGGGCAGGTCGGTGGACAGGACCGCTTCGAGGAGGGACTCGGCGGCGTCGCCTGTGCCGAGGCCGGGGCCGACGACCCAGGACTGGACGCGGCCGATGCGCTCCAGGACCTTGGCGTCGTGGCGGCCGGGGTCGATGACCGTGGTGACGGCCTCGGGCCAGCGGTGCCGGACGAGTTCGACCGGGTGCGCGACGGAGGCGAAGCGGACCATGCCCGCGCCGCCGTGGACGGCGCCGCCGGTGCACAGGACGGCGGCGCCGGTGAACTCGTCGCCGCCCGCGAGGACGCCGACGACGCCGCGCCGGTACTTGTCGGACTCGGCGCCGGGCTCGGGCGGCTGGACGTCGGCCGGGCGCGGCGCGACGACGTCCGGGTCGGGCAGGTCGGGGCCGAGCCCGATGTCGACCAGTTCGACCACTCCGCAGTGGGACGCTCCGGGGTCGATGAGAAGGCCCGGCTTGTACGTGCCGAAGGTGACGGTGACGTCGGCGTGGACGGCGGCGCCGTCGACGCGGCCGGTGCTCGCGTCCACGCCGCTCGGCACGTCGCAGGCGACGACGAGGGCGGCGGACTCGGCGGCGAGCGCGGCGTAGCGGGCGTGCGGTTCGCGGAGGCCGCCGGTGCCGCCGATGCCGGTGAGGCCATCGATGACCAGGTCGGCGCCGGCGATGGCGGCCTCCGCGCCGGTGGGCAGGAGGCGGCCGCCGGCGGCGAGGAGGTCGGCCAGCCCGGCCTCGTGGATCTTGGAACCGGCCTGCACGGCGCGGACGCGGGCGCCGCGCCGGGCGAGGCGTGCGCCGGCGTAGAGGGCGTCGCCGCCGTTGTCGCCGCCGCCGATCAGCAGGACGACGCGGGAGCCGTACACGGCGGGCAGGAGGCGGGCGCAGACCGAGGCGAGGCCGGCGGCGGCGCGCTGCATGAGGGCGCCGTCGGGGACGCGGGCCATCAGGGCCCGCTCCGCCGCCCGGACCTTGCCGACCTCGTGCGCGTACCTCATCCCCGGCTCCCCCGCTCGGTCATACGGACAGAGTGCCACGGAGGGCGCGTCCCAATCCCGCGCACCGGCCATTTGTACCTTGCGCTGCAACTTTCGGTGTCATGTGCGCAAAAGAATCATCGGCCGTAGAATCTTCCCCATCCGCTCCGATGTATTCGCACTGCGGCGCTCAGGTGCGGCAGAATGCGCCCTGATCAGTCCGCCGGGACTGGAGAGGCCCGAGTAGATGAGCACTTCCCGAGGTCCCTCCGTCCGGCAGCGCCGGCTCGCCGCCGAGCTCCGGAGGCTGCGCGAGCGCAGGGGTCTCACCGGGGACGAGGTCGCCGAGCGGCTCGCCTGGTCCACCGCCAAGGTGAGCCGGCTGGAGAACGCGCGCACCGGCGCGAAGATCGGCGACGTGCGGCGGCTGCTGGAGCTGTACGAGATCGACGGCCCCCGGCACGCCGACCTCATCTCGCTGGCGCACGACGCGGCGCAGCGCGGCTGGTGGGAGGAGTACCGCGACCTGCCGAGCTCGCTCGCGGATTTCATCGCCCTGGAGTCCGAGGCCACCGCGGCCAAGGAATGGGGCAGCACCGTCTTTCCCGGCCTGCTGCAGACCGAGGACTACGCGCGGCACGTCATCGGCGGCTGGAGCGACCTCGCCACGCTGCCGCCGCAGGAACTGGAACGCCGGGTGGACGTGCGAATGCGGCGCCGCGCGCTGCTGGACGGCCCGCATCCGCTGGAACTCTCGGTGGTGCTGGACGAGTCGGTTCTGCAGCGCCTGATCGGCGACCGGAAGGTCATGCGCGAGCAGCTCGAACATCTGTGCCGGATGACCGAGTCGCCGAACGTGACCGTGCAGATCCTGCCCTTGGGTATCGCACACTCGGTGTTGGCTGAATCGTTTATCCTTCTGGAATTCTCACCGGTGCATGACATCGTTTTCCCTGATATCGTGCACGTGGAATCCCTGACAATCAGCCACTTTGCGGATGAGGCTGTTACCTATATGTACAGGCTCGCCTATTCAAGCCTGGCGGGCCAGGCGCTGGACGCCGACGAATCCCGGCGGCGCATCGCCGCGGCCAAAGACGCCTGGTGACGGGTCCGCTAAGGGGCTCAATCCTTGTGAAAGGCACCGAGTGTCCCCTTTCGCCACTCCTGCTCCGCAATGGAGGAGAAGCGCCCACTGCGGGGCGAGCAACACGTGCGTCGAGATCGCCGCACTGGCCGGTTCGTCCCATTCCATCGGGGCGCGCGACGCCAAGCACGGTACGCAGAGCCCGGTCCTGTCATTCTCGTCCGGAGAGTGGCAGGACTTCCTCGAACGAGCCAAGAAGGGCGAATTCGATCTGGGCCGATGAGGCGGCGCTGAGCCGCCGCTGAGGCCCCCTTCCGCCGCCTCACGAGGGCCGGCGGAGGGCCATGCCGCACGGGCCGGGTCCACGCTAGACCCGGCCTGTCGCCACCCCACCCGAAACTCTGGTCCTACCTCGCCGCGCCGGTCACACGGGTACCGCGCCACCCGTCCGTGATCAGGCGTTTTTTGCGATCTTGTTACCGTGTGCTTGATGTACCGGCAGCGCGGCCGCGGACAAGGCAACTTTCGATGCAGGGAGCCGGAATGAGTTTCCGTGGGACACCCCCCGCCCAGTGGAGGAGAAGCACCCGATGCGGCGCCAGCAACGGCTGCGTCGAGGTCGCCCGTCTTGACGGCGAGGCGATATCCGTGCGCGATACCGAGGACACCGTGACGATCCTCAGGTTCGGCCCCGGTGAATGGCGCAGGTTCACCGAGCACGTCCGGGACGGCCGCTACGACCGCCCCTGAAAGAAACTCTGCAACTTGCATCTCCGCTGAGAATTCCAACCGGCCGGAGAATTTCATTTCACGATGGGCGAGATGATCGAGTGAGTGGCGTTCGTCACGCCACTCGGACGCCCTTCGGCACGCGGAAAAGGGGCGTCCGCAGCCGGGCGGTGGTCAGGGCGACGGCGCCCGCCGCGAGCGCGAGGTCGAAGGCCAGCCCCCACGGCCACACCGCCGCCTCGGCGTCCGGGTCGTGCCGGTGGGGGCCCTTGCCCTTGCGGGTGTCGCGCACGCTGCGGCTCAGCTCGCCCAGCGGGTCGGCCGACGGCGGCCGGCTGAACACCTGGTCGCCCACGACGATCCTGCGCTCGGGCAGCCGCGGCGCCGCGTCGGCGAGCACGACGACCGGGTTCGGGGACAGCAGCCACCAGACGCGCTCGCTGTGCTCGACGGTGTAGCCCTCGTACGGGGTGGTCCGGTGCTCGCCGGTGAACTGGAGGGCGATCGAGTACAGCAGCGGCGTCCCGGCGAGGAGGACGAACACCGTGATGTAGGACATCAGCACCGAGGTGATGCTGCGCGCGAGGACCGCCGACCACGCCTGGCTGATCGCGCAGACCACGCCGATGAGCAGGGCCGTGACGCTGAGGACGGCCTGCGCCCGCAGCGGGCTGATCACCCCTTCGGCGACCGGGAGCAGCAGGACCGGCAGCGTGAGCAGGAGGGCGGCCAGGCCCGTCCCCCACGCGGCGGCGAGCTTGCCGAGCGCGATCTCGCCGGGCGTGAGCCGGGTGACCTGGAGGGTGGCGAGCGTCCCGCGCTCCCGGTCCCCGTTGATCGACTGGCCGCTGAGCGCGGGCGTGACCAGCAGCGTCAGCACCAGCACCCCGAGCAGGACCCCGCCGAACATCGGGACGCCGGGCCGGTCGTCGGACGAGCCCCCGCCGGCCTCCAGCGCCAGCCGGAACAGCAGGCCGAGCCCGTTGACGGTCAGGAACCAGGCCGCGAGCAGCGCCTTCCACCGGCCCGTCCGCAGCCGGGTCCTGATCTCCTGCCGTGCCACCAGGCCGATTCCGCGCGCGGTCATCGCCGGTCACCTCCGGGTCTCGGTCATCGCCAGGTAGGCCGATTCGAGCGCGCCGCCCGCGGGGGCGAGCCCGCAGACGGGCACCCCGGCCTTGACCAGCTCGGCCAGCAGCGCCGCCGCCTCGGCCTCGGTGAGCGGGCCGACCTCGGCGCCGCCCGGCAGTTCGGTGGTCCGCAGCGCCGGCAGCCCGCCGGGCGGGTCGGCCAGGGCCGCGGCCAGCGGTCCGGGGTCGAGCGAGCGGACGCGCCACCGGACGCGCGACGACGTGCCGGCGAGCTCCGCCATCGTGTGCTCGCCGACCGTCCGGCCGTGGTCGACCAGGACGACCCGGTCGGCGATCTCCTCCAGCTCGCTGAGGATGTGGCTGGAGACCAGCACCGCGACGCCCTCCGCCGCCAGGGAGCGCAGCAGGTCGCGCAGTTCGACGCGCGAGCGCGGGTCGAGGCCGGAGGCGGGCTCGTCCAGCAGCAGGACGCGGGGGCGGTGCACGAGGGCGCGCGCCATCCCGAGCCGCTGCTTCTGCCCGCGCGACAGCGCGTGCACCGGCCGCCCGACATGGTCGTCCAAGCGGACGAGGGTGAGCAGCGCCTTGACCCGGCGCTGCCGCTCCGCCTTCGGCAGCCCGTAGGCGTCCGCGAAGAACGCCAGGTACTCGTCCACCGTGAGCTGGTCGTACACGCCGAAGACGTCGGGCATCCAGCCGAGCGCGTCGCGCGCCCGCGCGGGGTGGGTCAGCGCGTCGTGCCCCGCGATCCGCACCGTGCCCGCGTCGGGCGCGAGGAGCGTCGCGAGGATCAGCAGCAGGGTCGTCTTGCCCGCGCCGTTCGCGCCGACGAGCGCCGTGACCTGCCCGTACGGGACGGTGATGTCGAGGCCGCGGAGCGCCTCCACCGGCCCGAACCGCCGTGTGACACCGTGCGCCTCGACGCCAAGGGCGCCACCGAGGCCGCCGTCTTCCGCCACCCGCCACCTCCGCCGCCGCCGGGCCGGTCCGATCTCGCTTGGACGCGGCCCGGAATCGGCGGGTTCCGGCGGGTCTACTCCACCGTGACGGACTTGGCGAGGTTGCGCGGCTGGTCGACGTCGTGGCCCTTGGCGGTGGCCAGCTCGCAGGCGAAGACCTGCAGCGGCACGGTCGTGACCAGCGGCTGCAGCAGCGTCGGGACGGCCGGGACGCGGATCAGCGTGTCCGCGTACGGCTCCACCGACTCGTCGCCCTCCTCGGCGATGACGATCGTCCGGGCGCCCCGGGCGCGGATCTCCTGGATGTTCGACACGATCTTGTCGTGCAGCACGTCCCGCGCGCGCGGCGGCACCACGACCACCACCGGCAGGTTCTCCTCGATCAGCGCGATCGGGCCGTGCTTCAGCTCGCCGGCGGCGAAGCCCTCGGCGTGCATGTAGGCGAGTTCCTTCAGCTTCAGCGCGCCCTCCAGGGCGACGGGGAAGCCGACGTGGCGGCCGAGGAACAGCACGCAGTGTTCGCCCGACAGCGACCGGGCCAGCTCGCGGACCGGCTCCATGGTCTCCAGGACCTTGTCGACCTTCTCCGGCATCCGCTCCAGGAGCTGCACCATGGCGAACACCTCGTCGCCCCACTTGGTGCCCCGCACCTGCGCGAGGTACAGCGCGATGAGGTAGACGGCGACGAGCTGGGTCAGGAACGCCTTGGTGGACGCGACCGCGACCTCCGGCCCGGCGTGCGTGTAGAGGACGCCGTCGCACTCGCGCGGCAGCGTCGAGCCGTTGACGTTGCAGATGCCGAGCAGCTTGGCCTTCTGCTCGCGGGCGTGCCGGACGGCCATCAGCGCGTCCATCGTCTCGCCCGACTGGGAGATCGCGATGACCAGCGTGGACGGCGACAGGATCGGGTCCCGGTAGCGGAACTCGCTGGCCAGCTCCACCTCGCAGGGCAGCCCGGCCCAGTGCTCGATGGCGTACTTGGCGATCAGGCCCGCATGGTAGGACGTCCCGCACGCGACGATGATGATCTTGTCGACCTCGCGCAGCTCCTGGTCGGAGATGCGCATCTCGTCCAGGTGCAGCCGCCCGTCGGAGCCGATCCGGCCGAGCAGCGTGTCGGCGACGGCGCGCGGCTGCTCGGCGATCTCCTTGAGCATGAAGTAGTCGTAGCCGCCTTTTTCCGCGGCCGACACGTCCCAGTCGACGTGGTACTCCTTGATCTCGGCGGGACGGCCCTCGAAGTCGGTGACGGTGACCCCGTCGGCGCGCAGCTCGACGATCTGGTCCTGACCCAGCTCGATCGCGTCGCGGGTGTGCGCGATGAACGCCGCGACATCGCTGGCGAGGAAGTTCTCCCCGTCGCCGACGCCGACGACGAGCGGCGAGTTGCGGCGCGCCCCGACGACCAGGTCCGGGTTGCCGGTGTGCACGGCGACCAGCGTGAACGCGCCCTCCAGCCGGCCGCAGACGCGGCGCATGGCGTCGGCGAGGCCGCCGCCGGACTTCAGCTCGTCCTCCAGCAGGTGCGCGACGGCCTCGGTGTCGGTGTCGGACGCCAGGCCGTGCCCGGCCTCCTCCAGCTCGGCGCGCAGCGCGGCGAAGTTCTCGATGATCCCGTTGTGGATGACCGCGACGGAGCCGGTGCAGTCCACGTGCGGGTGGGCGTTCCGGTCGTTCGGCGGCCCGTGGGTCGCCCACCGGGTGTGCCCCATGCCCAGCGTCCCCGAGGGCGGCGGCTCCTCCTCCAGGGCGGCCCGGAGGTTCCCGAGCTTGCCCGCCCGCTTCGCCGTCGCCAGCTTCCCGTCGGCCAGCACGGCCACCCCGGCCGAGTCGTAGCCGCGGTACTCCAGCCGAGCCAGGCCCTCGACGACGACGTCGAGCGCCGGCCGGCCCCCTACGTACCCCACGATTCCGCACATGGCGGCAACTCTATTCGGTGTCCTGCCAGGGACCTACCCGCGGACGGCCCGGGCCGCTCCGCTAACGTGAACCGCCGGTGAAAACCCGGTGACCGGCTGACCAGCCCGGTTAATGTTCAGCCATGACGAGCGGATGGGACAGCGTGCCGAGCCCCTACGTGGAACTCTCCCGCGGCGCCTGGCGGGGCCTGCGCGAGAGCACCCCGCTGCCGCTCACGCCCGGTGAGCTGGACGCCCTGCGCGGCCTGAAGGACCCGATCGACATCACCGAGGTCGAGGAGGTCTACCTGCCGCTGTCCCGGCTGCTCAACCTGTTCTTCCTCGGCGACTGGCGGCTCCGCGACACCGTCAGCGGGTTCCTCGGCGGCGAGGTGCCGCCGACCCCGTTCATCATCGGCGTGGCGGGCAGCGTCGCGGTGGGCAAGTCGACGACGTCCCGGCTGCTGCGCACGCTGCTGGCCCGCTGGCCGGAGCACCCGACGGTGGAGCTGGTGACGACCGACAGCTTCCTGCACCCGAACGCCGTGCTGTCCGAGCGCGGGATCATGGACCGCAAGGGGTTCCCCGAGTCCTACGACCGGCGGGCGCTCGTCCGGTTCGTCTCGGAGATCAAGGCGGGCGCGGCCGAGGTGACGATCCCGGTGTACTCGCACCTGGAGTACGACATCGTGCCGGACGCGGCGCAGACCGTCCGGCGGCCCGACATCCTGATCGTCGAGGGGCTGAACGTGCTCCAGCCGGCGCCGCCCGGCACCCTCGGCGTGTCCGACTTCTTCGACTTCTCCATCTATGTGGACGCGCGGGTCGAGGACATCCGGCAGTGGTACATCGACCGGCTGTTCGCGCTGCGCCGCACCGCCTTCACCGACCCGCGCTCCTACTTCCACAAGTACGCGCACGAGCTGGACGAGGACGAGACCGCCGCGTTCGCGCAGCGCGTGTGGCGGGACGTCAACGAGATCAACCTCGTCTCCAACATCCTGCCGACACGCGCGCGCGCCACGCTCGTCCTGCACAAGGACCGCGACCACGCCGTCCAGCGCGTCCGCCTGCGCCGCATCTGAGCGGCCCTATCCCGGGCCTATCCGGCCCTATCCGGCCCGCCGTCAGCGCCAGGGGCCGGTGACGGCGAACGTCGTGCCCGGCGTGTAGACGTTGACGAACATCGTCCGCCCGTCCGGGGAGAAGGTGACCCCGGCGAACTCGCCCCACTCGGGCTCGTCCTCGGTGCCGATGTTCTGCCGGTTGCGGGCCATCGCGTAGACCTTCCGGCGGCGGGACACGCCGAACACGTGCTGCGCGCCGTTGCCGTCCTCGCACACCATCAGCCCGCCCTGCGGCGCCAGGCAGATGTTGTCGGGCGACTCGCCGGGCTTCTGCACGTCGGTGCCGGGCCCGAACACGATCACCAGGGTGAGCCGCCGGTGGCGCGGCTCGTACGACCACACCTGCCCGAAGTGGTCGGCGCGGGACCCGTCCGCCGTCTTGGCGAAGCTCGACACGAAGTAGACGCGGTCGCCGCCCCAGTAGCAGCCCTCCAGCTTCTGCGCGTGGGTGATGCCGCCGGGCCCGAAGTCCTGGAACCGGATCGGCGTCTCCTTCGCCAGCGGGTCGGGCACCTTCTTCCACTCGACGTGCTCGAACACGGTGCCGGGCTCCTGGACGACCGACAGGTCCGGGACGTCGGGGACGTGCAGCGCCTCCAGCCGTCCACCGGCGCGCAGGCTGCCGAACCCGCCGCGCGTCTCCTTCGGGAGGAACCGGTAGAACAGCCCGAACGGCTTCTCGAACGCGTCCTCGGTCTCGTAGACGGTGCCGTCGCGCGGGTCGACGGCGATGGCCTCGTGCTGGAAGCGGCCCATCGCGGTCAGCGGCTCCGGGACGGTCCTGCCCTGCCGGTACGGGTCGACCTCGAAGATGAACCCGTGGTCCTTGGTGTAGCCGTTGGTGCCGGCCTTGTCCTCGGTCTCCTCGCAGGTCAGCCAGGTGTGCCACGGGGTCGGGCCGCCCGCGCAGTTGACGGCCGTCCCGGCGATGGCGACGCGCTCGGCGCGCACCCGCCCGGCGCCGTCGACCTCCAGCGCGGTGCAGCCGCCGAGGCCCTCGGGGTCGTAGGTGACGCCCTCGACCGGTGGCACCCGGTGCTCGGCGTCCGGGCGGTTCTCGTGGTTGCGGACGAGCCACGTCCGGCCGCGTCCGGGGAAGGCGGCCATGCCGTCGCAGTGGCTCGGCACCGCGCCCTCGCCCGAGCGCAGCGGCTCGCCCTCCCGCGACAGGACGGTGTACCGGAACCCGCGCGGCAGGTCGAGCAGGCCCTTCGGATCGGGCACGAGCGGCCCGTAGCCGTCGTGGCGGCCGGCCGGCGCGGCGGCGGCGCTCCCGGCGAACAGCTGCTCCACGGCGCCGGTGAAGGCGATCCCCGCCCCCACCGCGCCCGTCCCCGCCAGGAGCCGGCGGCGCGTGACTGACATGGGTGCACACTCCCTGGTCTGGAACGATCAAAACCCTCCAGCCCGTTGTAACACGCGTCACACCGGCCGGATATGGCACACCTCGACAGGGCGTGTCAGGCACGGCGCCGCCGCCGGGGCCGGGCACCGTTCAGCGGGGTTCGATCTCCGCCAGGTGGGCGACGACCGTCTCGCTGAGGGCGGCGAACGCCGCGACCTGCTCGGGGGTCAGCAGGTCGATGAAGTGGCGCCGCACCGACTCGACGTGGTGGGGGGCGGCCTCCTCGATCGTCCGGCGGCCCTCGCCGGTCAGCACGATGACGGCGGCGCGGCCGTCCTCGGGGCTGGTGTGCCGGGTGACGAGGCCTCGCTGCTGCATCCGGGTCACATGGTGCGACAGGCGGCTCGGCGACCAGCGCATGTGCGCGGCGAGCTCGGTGAGCCGCAGCCGGGCGCCGGGGGTCTCCGAGAGGTTCGACAGCACGTCGTAGTCGGCCTCCGACAGGCCCGAGTCGGCGGCGAGGTCCCGGGCGACCTGCTGGTCGAGCAGCAGGGACAGGCGCCGGTAGCCGCGCCACGCGCGGTCCTCGGCGGGGGTGAGCCAGCGGGGTTCGTCCATGGCCGCCAGCTTAGTTGACATGTCACATACATCGCGACTAGCTTCCTTGACATGTCAAATAGATCGTCGGCGGCCCCCTCCGCCGCGTCCTCCCTGCGCTACGGCCTGAACATCTCGACCTCGGCGGAGCCGGGTAGCGACCCCGTCGCCGACGCCCGCCGGGCCGAGGAACTCGGCTTCGACTTCGTGTCCGCCTCGGACCACCCGTGCACCGAGCACCCGACCATGGAGACCTGGACGATGCTGTCGTGGATCGCGGCGGCGACGTCCACGATCGGCGTCGCGACCCGCGTCCTCGGCGTCCCCTACCGCAACCCCGCCCTGGTCGCGAAGATGGCCGAGACCTTCGACCGCCTCTCCGGCGGACGGCTCGTCCTCGGGCTGGGCGGCGGCTACTCCGACGAGGAGTTCCGGGCGTTCGGCATGCCCGTCCCCACCGCCCGCGACAAGGTCGACGGCCTGGCCGAGGCCGTCCGCATCACCCGCGGGCTGTGGTCGGAGCGGGCGTTCACCTTCCACGGCCGCCTGCACCGGACCACCGAGGCGCATCTGGAGCCCAAGCCCGAACGGCGCATCCCGATCTGGCTCGGCACGTTCGGCCCGCGCGCTCTCGACCTGACCGGGCGGGTGGCGGACGGGTGGATCCCGTCCCTCGGCTTCGCCCCGCCGGAGCAGGCCAGGGCCATGCGCGCACGCGTCCTCGCCGCCGCGGCGGACGCCGGGCGCGACCCCGCGGAGATCACCTGCGCCTACAACGTCGGCGTCCGGATCGACGCGCGGGCCGGAGACGACCCGGGCACGGTCGGCGGCCCGCCCGGCCACGTCGTCGAGACGCTCCTCGGGTTCATCGAGCTGGGCTTCACCACCCTCAACTTCATGCCCACCGGCCCCGGCCAGGACGAACAGGTCGAGCGGCTCGCCCGAGAGGTCCTGCCCGAACTGCGCAAAGCGGCCGGCTGAGCGCGGCACGCCGTCGCGGAGTGGTGATCGGAAATGTCCGTCGCCGCCACGATCATTGAGCGATGACCGACACTCCCCGCGTCGAGGACGCCGCCGAGAGCGACCTCCCCCGCCTGCTCGTCGAACCGCCGTGGACCCGCCGGACGCCCCGGAGCACGGAGCCGGTCGTCCTCAAGGGCCTGAAGCGCCCCAAGACGCCGGCCGCCGAGTCCTGGCCGCCCGGGGTGCGCGAGGAGTGGCTGAAGGCGGCGGACGGCTTCCAGCGGGCCTACGAGCCGCTCCCGGCGGACACCGACTGGGCCGCGGTGGCCGAGCACTACCGCAGCGGCGCCGCGCTGGAGGACCCGCGCGGCGGGGACCGCGCCCGCCGGTACTACCGGCTGGTCATGGACGGTCCCGGCGACCTCGCCGACGAACTCCTCGCCGACGTGCGCTACCACGGCGACTGGGCCGGCTGGGTGTACCGGGTCCCGCTCCGGCACTTCGCCGCCCGGCGCGGCCTCGCCGCCCACCCGCTGATCCTGCACGCCGCCAAGGCCCACCTGTCGTGCGCGGAGGCGCTCGTCCCGTTCGTGGACGACGCCACCGCGCAGCTGATGATCAACGCGCTCGGCCAGGTCGACGAGGCCGCGCGGCTCTGGTTCGGCTGGCACGGCCCGGCCGCGGCCCCGTTCGTCGTCCCGGAGGCGCTGCGCAAACCCGGGCCCAAGCGCACGAAGGCCGAGCAGGGCCTCGCGCTGATCGCCCGGGAGCACGGCGCCGACTGCCTCACGGAGGCGGCACGGACCTACGGCGAGGAGGCCGCCGCCGCGATCGCCGCGCTGGGCGTCGATCCGCTCGACCAGTACCCCGGCGAACTGCCGGAATGGGACGAGGAGCGGGTCCGCGAGCAGTTCCCTCGGCTGCTGCTGCGCGGCCGGGAGCGAGCCCTGCCGGTGGCGGCCGCCCGGCACTTCGTGACCATGCTGCTGATCTCCACGCCGAAGGACCCGTACCCGGGCTGCGAGCAGGTCATCGAGCTCTGCGACCCCGCGTCCCTCGCCGAGTTCGCCTGGGCGCTCCACGAGAACCAGCGCGGCGGCGGGCTGTGGGCCGCGCCGGGCGTCCAGTACGCGCTGCGGCGGCTCGGCGACGCCGGGACCGCCGCGCGGCTGGCCGCCCGGATGGCCCGCTGGGACAACTACTACACCTGGACGTTCAAGGGCTTCTCGGCGCTCGACGTGCTCATGGAGATCGACGCGCCCGCCGACGCCAAGCTCCGCCACCTCGACCGCATCGCCCGCCGCGGCGCCGATGCCAAGCACCTGCGGCCGCGGGCGCAGGGCCGGCTCAACGCCGCCGCCCGCGAGCGCGGGCTGTCGCCCGAGCAGCTCGCGGACCGGCTCGTCCCCGACCTCGGCCTGGACGCCGACGGCTCGCTCGTCCTCGACTACGGGCGGCGCCGGTTCCGCGTCGGGTTCGACGAGCAGCTCAAGCCCTTCGTGACCGACGCGGACGGCAAGCCGCGCAAGACGCTCCCGAAGCCGGGCGCCAACGACGACGAGACGCTCGCGCCGGCCGCCTACGCGCGGTTCTCCGAGCTGAAGAAGGAGGCCCGCGCCACCGCCGCCGACCAGATCAGGCGGCTGGAGGCGGCGATGTCGGCCGGACGGTCCTGGTCGCCCGAGGAGTTCGGCTCCCTCCTCGCCGGGCACCCGCTGATGCGGCACATCGTCCGGCGGCTGGTGTGGTCGGCGGGCGAGACCGCGTTCCGGGTCGCGGAGGACGGCACGCTCGCCGACGTCCACGACGACGCGTTCGACCCGGCGCCGGACGCCCGCGTGACGCTCCCGCATCCCGTCGTGCTCGGGGAGAAGGCCGTCGCGGCGTGGGCGGAGGTCTTCGCCGACTACGAGATCCTGCAGCCGTTCCCGCAGCTCGGACGCCCCGTCCACACCCTTGTGGACGACGAGCGCGCCTCAAGCCGCCTCACCCGCTTCGAGGGCGCCACCGCCCATTTCGGCAGGTTCATCGACATGACGTCCCGCGGCTGGAAGCTGGGCGAGAAGGAGACCGGCGGGTTCCGCCGCCAGGTGAACCTCATGACGCCCGGAGGCCCGCACGTCATGGTCGCGTTCGAACCGGGCATCCGGGTCATCTCCCCGGAGGAGTTCGCCGAGCAGACGATCGAGCGGGTCATGCTCATGACGGGCCCCTACTCCGGCGAGCAGCTCGCATTCGGCGAGCTCGACCCGGTCACGATCTCGGAGACGCTCGCCGAACTGACGCGCCTCACCGGCTGACCGGCCGGCCCTTCCGTCCACCGATCGGTGGACGGAAGGTTCAACCGGTCGAGGCTCATGCGGGCGAGGGCTCCGCGACCAGGCTTTTCCGCATGACGAACCTCCCTGTGCGCATGGCCCGGTGGAGCGCCGGGCACCCCTGGCGCGGCATCGCGGCCTGGTTCCTGTTCGTGGCGCTGTGCCTCGGCGTCGGAGCCTCGGTCGGCGGGCACGCCGCGACGACCGAGGACTTCTGGATCGGCGAGGCCGGACGGGCCGAGGCCCTGGCCACCGAGGGCGGGCTCCAGCAGCGGCCCGTCGAGCACGTCCTCATCACCGGCCGGGGGCCGGCGGCCGACGCGGCGGCGCAGGACGCCGCCGCGCGGATGAGGGCGCTCCCCGAGGTCGCGTCGGTGTCGGCGTCGGTGCGCTCGGCCGACGGGACGGCGGTCCGGGTCGACGTGGCCCTGAAGGGCCCCGAACTCGAAGGCAAGGACCACGTCGACCCGCTGCTCGCGCAGACGGCCGCGGTGCGGGCCGCCCATCCCGGAGTGAAGGTGGAGGAGACCGGCGGCCCGTCCATCAGCAAGGGCGTCGGCGAGCTGCGGAGCGACGACCTCGCCCGCACCGAGGTGATCGCCGTGCCGATCACGCTGGTCACGCTGCTGGCGGTGTTCGGCTCCTTCGCGGTCGCCGTCGTGCCGGTGGTGCTCGCGCTGTCCTCGATCGCGGCGGCGATCGGCCTGTCGATGCTCGCCTCGCACGCGTTCCCGGACGCCGGGATCGGCGCGAGCATCATCCTGCTGATCGGCATGGCCGTCGGCGTCGACTACACGCTGTTCTACCTGAAGCGGGAGCGGGAGGAGCGGGCGCGCTCCGGCGGCCGGCTCGACGCGCGGGCGACGGTGGAGCTGGCCGCCGCCACCTCGGGGCGCGCCGTGGTGGTGTCGGGGCTGGCGGTCGCCGTGTCCAGCGCGACGCTGTACCTGGCGGACGACGTCATCTTCTCCTCCATCGCGACCGCCGCGATCGTGGTCACGCTGGTCGCGGTGGTCAGCTCGCTGACCGTCCTGCCCGCCGTGCTGGCGAAGCTCGGCGCCTGGGCGGAGCGGCGGGCGGCCCGGCGCGGCCGTACGCCGAAGGCGCCGAGGATCGGCACCGGCCGGATCACCCGGGCGATGCTGCGCCCCACGGGCCGGCACCCCGCCGCGACGCTGGCCGTGTCGGCGCTGGCGATGCTCGCGCTGGCCGCGCCGCTGCTGACCCTCGACCTGACCGACATGGGCCGCGACAGCCATCCCCGCGAGATCGCCGCGATGCGCGTGTACGACCGGCTGAACGCTGCCTTCCCCGAGCTGAAGGCCACCCACCAGATCGTCGTGAAGGCCGGCGCGGGGGACACCGGCGAGGCGCGGGCGGCCCTGGCCGACCTGGCGCGGCGCGCCGAGCGCGACCCGCTGCTCGCCGGGACGTCCGAGCTGCGCACCTCGCCGGACGGGCGGATCAGCGTCCTCGAACTCCCCGTGCCGCGCCACGCCAGCAGCCCCGAGGCGCAGCGGTCCCTGGACCGGGTGCGGGACGAGTACGTCCCGGCGACGACCGGGCGCCTGGACGCCGAGACCGCCGTGACCGGCGACGTGGCCCGCTACGCCGACTACCCCGAGCACCAGGAGCGCAAGCTGCCGATCATCATCGGCGCGCTGCTGCTGGTCACGTTCGCGATGACGGTGTGGGCGTTCCGCTCGGTCGTCCTCGGCCTGGTCGGCGTCCTGCTGAACCTGCTGTCGGCGGGGGCGGCGCTCGGCCTGCTGACCGCCGTGTTCCAGGGGACGTGGGCGGAGGGCCTGCTCGGCTTCACCTCCACCGGCTCGATCGGCTCCCGCGTCCCGCTGCTGCTGCTCGTGATCCTGTTCGGCCTCTCGATGGACTACCAGGTCTTCGTGATCAGCCGGATCCGGGAGGCGGTGCTGCGCGGCGTCCCGACCCGGCAGGCCGTGCTGGACGGGATCGGCGGCTCGGCGAGCGTCGTGACCAGCGCCGCGTTCGTGATGGTGACGGTCTTCGCCAGCTTCGTCCCGCTGCACATCATGGAGATGAAGCAGATGGGCTTCGCGCTCGCGGTGGCCGTCCTGCTGGACGCCGCCGTCATCCGCATCATGGTGCTGCCCGCGCTGATGCTGCTGCTCGGCGACCGCTGCTGGTGGCCCGCGCGGAGCGTGCGGCGGGCCCGGGACGGCGGCGCCGAGAAGATCCCGCAGGCCATAGGCTGACCGGCATGCCGATGCCGCAGCCCGGTGAACGCCCCCAGGTGCGCGCGCTCCGCCGCTGGTACGTCACCGCCTGGGTGGTCCTCGGGCTCGTCCCGCCCGGCATCGCCGTGTGGGACCAGCCCGAGGGGACGCGGTCGGCCACGCTGGCGCTGCTGTCGGTGCTCGCCCTCAGCTACCCCGTCACCGGGACGTTCCCCGGCGACCCCGTCCTCCGCCGGACCGCGTTCCTCGGCGTGCTCGCCGCCGGGATCGGCGCCGTCTCCTACGAGATGGACGGCGCCGCGTCCCTGCTCATCGCGTCGCTCCCGCACTTCTGGATCTTCGCGGGGAGCCCGCTGCGCGCGGTCGTCCTCAGCGGCGCCGCCGCCGCGGCCGCGGTCGCGGGCGACGCCGTCCGGGCGGCCCCCGACGGGCCGCTGCTCACCGGCAACGCGGTCGCCGCGCTCATCGGGTACGCGGCGAGCGTCCTGTTCGGGCTGTGGATGCACCGGGTCGTCGGGCGGCACGACGAGCGCGCCCGCGCCCTCGCCGCCGACCTCGCGGACGCCGAGCGGCGGCTCGCCGAGGCGCAGCGCCGGCAGGGCGCCGCCGACGAGCGGGAACGCCTCGCCCGGGAGATCCACGACACGCTCGCGCAGGGGCTGGCCTCCATCGTGGTGCTGGCGGAGGCCGCGCGCGACGGCCTCGGCACCGACCCCGCCGGGAGCGCCCGGCAGCTCGCCTCCATCGAGCGGACCGCGCGGGAGAACCTCGCCGAGGCGCGCGTCCTCGTCGGGGCCGCGGCGCAGGCCGAGGTGGCCCCCGCGTCCATCGCCCGGACGCTGCGCCGCACCCTCGACCGGTTCGCCGAGGACACCGGGCTCGCCGTCACCGCCGACCTCCCGGACGTCGACTGCGACCAGACGACCCGGATCGCGCTGCTGCGCTGCACCCAGGAGTCGCTCGCCAACGTCCGCAAGCACGCCGCCGCGTCCGCGGTCGGGGTCGTCCTGGAACGGCGCCCGCACGGCGTCGAACTGGAGATCACCGACGACGGGCGCGGGTTCGCGGTCGGCGCGGCCCGGGGGTTCGGCCTGGACGGCATGCGCCGCCGGCTCGCCGAACTCGGCGGCGAGCTGACCGTCACCAGCTCACCCGGCGACGGCACCCGCGTCTTCGCCATGATCCCCCTGAAGGCATGACATGACCGGCACCCTGCGGATCATCGTGGTGGACGACCACACCGTCATGCGCGCGGGCGTCGTCGCGCTGCTGGCCGCCGAACCCACCATCGAGATCGTCGGCGAGGCCGGCGACGGCCGCGAGGCGATCGAGCTGGCCGAGCGGCTGCGGCCCGACGTCGCCCTCCTCGACCTGCGGATGCCCGTGCTGGACGGCGTCGCCGCCACCGCCGGGATCGGCCGGTTCGGCACCCGCGTGCTCGTCCTCACCACCTACGACACCGACACCGAGATCGAACGGGCGATCGAGGCCGGCGCCATCGGCTACCTGCTGAAGGACACCACCCGCGACCAGCTCGTCGACGCCATCCGCGCCGCCGCGCGGGGCGAGACGGTGCTCGCCCCGCGCGTCGCGGAGAAACTGGTCGCCCGGATGCGCCGCCCCGAGCCCGCCGCGCTGACCGCCCGGGAGATCGACGTGCTGCGCGCGGTCGCCGACGGCCTGTCCAACGCCGAGATCGGCAGGCGGCTCGTCATCGCCGAGGCGACGGTCAAGACCCACCTCCTGCGCGTCTTCGCGAAGCTCGACGTCGGCGACCGCACCCGCGCCGTCGTCGTCGCCATGGAACGCGGCCTCCTCGGCGACACGCGCTAGTCATCGCTCGCTAGTCGGCGCCTCGCTAGTCGGCGCTCGCCACCGCGAGGGTGCGCAGGCGGAACGTCGCCAGCAGCGTCGCCGCCGCCGTCACCGCGACCAGCAGCGCGATCGCGACCGGCAGATCGACCGTCGAGGTGACCGGGGACGCCCCGGTCAGCGCGTCCGTGACCGACAGGCACCACTGCTGGATGGACGCCGACTTCGCGCCCGGCGCGAAGCTGCCGAGCAGCGACTCCCAGACCAGCGCGTACAGCAGGCCGATCGTGACGGCGTTGCGGCTGGCGACCGCGAGCGCGACGAACACCGCGCTGTAGGCCACCCCGCCGATCAGCACGCCGACCGCGAACGCCGGCGTCAGCTGCGCCGTCGTCCCGCTGAGCACCAGGCCCGTCAGCAGCGTCGGGACCGTCGCGAACGCCGTTACCAGGACGATCGCCACGACGAGCTTCGTCAGCACGATCACCTCGCGCGGGATCGGCTTGGTCAGCACGTACATGATCTGGCCGTCGTCGATCTCCGGCCCGATCACCCCGGTGCCCGCGATCAGCGCGAGCAGCGGCAGCAGCGTCGCGAGCCCGAACTGCTGCAGCACGCCCGCGGAGACGTCCAGGTCGTTCTGCCCGGTCGCGCGGAGCACGACCGCCAGGATCAGCATCATGAGCGGCAGCCCCAGCAGGAGCAGCGCCCGCTTGCGCCCGAGCATCGCCCGGAACGTGATCATCGCAATGGTCGGGTTCATCGGGCCACCAGGTAGGAGAAGACGCTTTCGAGGGACTCGTCGGCCGGGGAGACCTCCCAGAGCCGCACGTCCGCGTCGCGGGCGACCTGCGGCAGCAGCAGCGTGAAGCGCTGGAAGTCGACCGCCTCCACCCGCAGGCCCTTGTCGGTGAGCTGGACGCTGCGCGCCGAGCCGTCCGCGATGACCGCGGCGGCCAGCCGGCGGTCGTCGGACGAGCGGACGAGGAAGATGTGCGGCCGGTCGGTCATCAGCCGGCGGATCTTGCGGAAGTCGCCGGACGCGGCGTGCCGGCCCGCGACGATCACCTCGATGTGGCTGGCGAGCCGCTCGACCTCCTCCAGGATGTGCGAGGAGAACAGGATCGTGCGGCCCTCGTCGGCCATCCGCTGGATGAGGTCCATCAGCTGGAGGCGCTGCCGCGGGTCCATGCCGTTGAACGGCTCGTCCAGCAGCAGCACGGGCGGGTCGTGCACCAGCGCCGACGCCATCTTGATGCGCTGCTTCATGCCCTTGGAGTAGTTGCCGATCGGGCGCCCGGCCGCGTACTCCATCTCGACGAGGCCGATGGCGCGGCGGGCGGCGGCGTCCGGGTCGGGCAGCTTGTGCAGCTTCGCCATCGCGGTGATGAACTGCTCGCCGGTGAGGAAGTCGTACGCCGACTCGCGCTCGGGGACGAGCCCGAGGCTGCGGTAGGCGGACGGGTTCCGCCAGATCGGCACCCCGTCCAGCGTGACGCTCCCCGACGACGGCGCGAGGAACCCGCCCATCATGTGGATGAGCGTCGACTTGCCGGCGCCGTTCGGGCCGAGCAGCCCGGTCACGCCGGGACCGACCCTCATCGACACGCCGTTGACGGCGACGACGTTCCCGTACCAGCGGGACACGTTCTCCAGGATCAGCTCACTCACGAGAGGCCCGCCTTCCTGAACCGGCGGTACAGGACCGCGATCGAGCCGACGACGATGAGGGCGCACAGGGCGAGCGCGACGACGCCGCCGGTGACGCCTGGCGCGATGCCGGGCGAGGACGACTCCGCGCCGAGCAGCCTCACCTGGACGATGTCCACCAGGTTGAACGGGGTGAGCAGCCCGATCCAGCCCTGCAGGGTGAAGTTCGTCCGCGCCTCGGCGATGCCCTGCACGGCGCCGACGAACGCGGCGCTGATCATGTAGACGGCGATGACCGCGGCGACGCCGAACCCGCGCCGCGGCGTGAACGCCGCGACGACCATCCCGATCGCCGCCAGCACCAGCGCGTACAGCACGCAGCCGACGAGGGCGCCGAGGTAGTTCAGCAGCTGGTCGCCGGAGTCGGGCATCTTGGTGATCAGGCCGCCGACGTACAGGACGGTGACGGGCACCGCCATCAGCGCCAGCAGCGCGGTCGTCAGCGCGGCGCCCTTCGCCAGGACGAAGTCGAGATGGCCGACCGGCCGGGAGAAGTACAGCGGGATGACGTGGAACCGCACCTCGCGGGAGGCCAGCACCGGCGCCTGCGTGGCCAGGAAGATCGCCACGATGACCTGCATGATGTTGGCGTAGGACGCGTAGCGGAACAGCGCGTCCGGCTCCTTGCTGAACGCGAACGCCGCGACCGACCCGGCGGCCGGCAGCAGCATGATCCCCGCCAGCAGGAACGGCATGACCTTGGCCCGCGCGGGCCGGCCGAGCCCGAACGCGGCCCGCAGGTTGTGGACGTACAGCGACCGCAGCACGTACGCGCGGCCGTTGCGGCGGCCCTCGTAGTGGCGGTAGCCGATGTCGTGGATGGTGCTCGTGCTCATCGGGGGGCTCCCTGCTGGACGGGTCCGGCGGGCGGCTGGACGGTTCCGGCGGGGGCGGGCGGCGCGGGCGGCCCGGTCTGGAAGACCTCCTCGATGTGGTGGCGGCGCTGCTCCATCCGGATCAGCCGCAGCCCGAGGTCGGCGACGCCGTCGCGGACCAGGTCGTAGGTCGCCTCGCCGGCGATGTCGACGATGAGGAACCGGCCCTCCGGGTGGACGGACACGCCCTGGTCGTACAGGTGCTGACCGAGCACGTCGCGCCCCTCGTCGACCTCGACGGTCAGCACCCCGCTCGCGGAGGTGTACGCCTCGACGGCCTGGGACCGCAGCAGCTTCCCGCCGTCGATGATGACGACGTGGTCGCAGACCCGCTCCAGCTCGCCCAGCAGGTGCGAGGTGACGAGGACGCTGATCCCGAACTCGGCGCCGATGCGCCGGATCAGGTCGAGCATCTCGTCGCGCCCGGCCGGGTCGAGGCCGTTGGTCGGCTCGTCCAGGAACACGAGCTTCGGGTCGTGGACGAGGGCCTGCGCGAGCTTCACCCGCTGGCGCATCCCGGTGGAGTAGCCGCCGATGGGACGGTACCGCTCCTCGTAGAGGCCGACGTGCCGGAGCGTGTCGGCGGCGCGTTCGCGGGCCGCGGTCGCGGGCAGCCCGCACATCCGGGCCATGTGCACGACGAACTCGGTCGCGGACACGTCCGGCGGCAGGCAGTCGTACTCGGGCATGAACCCGACGCTCTCCCGGATCCGCAGGCCCTCGCGCGCGATGTCGAGCCCCAGCACGGTCGCGGTGCCGGAGGTCGGCGGCAGCAGCCCGAGCAGGATCTTGATGAGCGTCGACTTGCCGGCGCCGTTCGCGCCCACCAGCCCGACGACGCCCGGTTCGACGGCCACGGAGAGGTCGTCCAAGGCGGTCACCCGGGGGAACCTCATCGTCAGGCCCTGGGTGGCAATGATCGGCATGCTTCGAACCTAGCGGCTGTCAAGGTGGGACACGTCACCCTCAAGGGCGATGCAGGGGCAGCCTTTCGTCCGATGCGGCGTCGACCTAAGTCCGCCGCCCGATGGCCGGTCGTCTCCCGTTCCGCAGGACCATGCCCCACAGCGCCTTCTGGACGAGCAGCGTCAGCGACCCCGCGATGATCATTCCGGCGAAGTTGACGGCGAGTTGCAGCAGCGACCCGGTGATCTCGCTGCCGTGCTTGAGCGCCATCGCGACCGCGAGGTTCCCGGCGGCCGGCACGGTGGTGACGGAGATGAAGACGCCGACCAGCGCCGACGACTTGCCCGCGGTGAGCGACAGCACCCCGGCGCCGCCGGCGAGCAGCGCGACGATGAACGACCAGCGGTCCGGGCTGTAGATGAACGCGGTGAGCGGGCGCTCGGCGGGCAGCCGGTCCAGTTCGATCACTCCGATCCACCGGCTGACCAGCGCGCACACATAGGTGATCGCGATCGCGACGCAGAACCCGACGACCAGCGCCCGGACGGCCTGCAGGATGTGCACCGGCTGCCACCGGACGAGCCCGTAGCAGATCGCCGCGACCGCGCCGAACTCCGGCCCGAGGACCATCGCGCCGACCACCAGCACCGGCGAGTCGATCAGCGCGGCGATCCCGGCGAGCTGCGTGGCCAGCGCGAGGAACGCGACGAACGACCAGGTCAGCGCCGTGCCCTCGCTGACCTGCCGGTCCAGCTCCTCCCACACGACGGCGTCGTCGCCGTGCCCGGGCGCCCGCTCCTTGGCGGCCTCGGCGGTCTCCGAGAGGGTCAGGTCGACCTTGTCGAGCGCGATGGAGCCGTCCCGGTCGACGCTCAGGGCGCGCAGTGCGTCCAGCACCTCGTTGGCGGACTCGCGGGCGATGTCGGCGGTCACCAGGTCGCCGCGCGGCGACCGGGCCGCGCCGTCGATCACGACCACGTTGGTGGCCCCGGCGCATGCGTCCAGCGCCCGGCAGACGGCGTCGGTGCGGTCCGCCGGGACGATCGCTCTGAGATGCAGCACGGGCCAATGGTGCCGTAAACGGCGGGCCCGTGTGACCGTGACGCCAGCCCATACGGTTTGATCGGTTATTTGCATTACTTTTGGCGAAAAATAAGGACAGCCAACCCCCAGGGCGGTGACGGCATGGCGCTGCGCGACCGGATGCGGCGTGACCAGAAGCGGCGTGACCGGATGCGGCATGACCCGATGCGGCACGACCCGATGCGGCACGACCCGATGCGGCACGGGCGGAGGAGCGAACCGGGCCGCGGGCTGCTGGTCGCGGGCGCGCTCGCGATCGGCCTCGCGGCGGCGACCGGCTGCGAGGCGACCCTGAGCGCCGGCGACCCGTCCGCCTCCCCCGGCGGCGGCGCGCCCGCCCAGAGCGACGGGCACGCGACCAGCCCGCTCGACAACCCCGACGGCACCAAGCCGGGCCTCGCCGCCATCACCGCCACCGGCGACCGGGCCAAGGCGCGCACGCTCATCGCGAAGGTCGCCACCAAGGGGCGCGGGCCGAAGACCGGCTACGAGCGCGAGAAGTTCGGCTACGCGTGGATGGACAACGCGCCCGGCGTCCCGTTCGCGCGCAACGGCTGCGACACCCGCAACGACCTGCTGAAGCGCGACGGCACCGAGGTCCGCTACCGGTCCGGGTCCGACTGCGTGATCATCTCCCTCACGCTGGCCGACCCGTACTCCGGCAAGACGATCAAGTGGAAGAAGGCGCGCGCGACCGCCGTCCAGATCGACCACGTGATCCCGCTGTCGTACGGCTGGCAGATGGGCGCGTCGCGCTGGTCGAAGGGCAAGCGCGAGTCCCTCGCCAACGACCCGCTGAACCTCGTCCCGGTGGACGGCCCGCTCAACGGCGCCAAGAGCGACTCCGGTCCGGCGTCCTGGCTGCCGCCGAACAAGGCCGTCCGCTGCTCCTACGGCGTCCGCTTCGCCCAGGTGGCGCTGAAGTACGACCTGCCGGTCACCGCCCCCGACAAGGAGGTCATGCTCGGCCTGTGCGGCGGCTGACCGCCGGGCGGCGGCGCGGAGACCGCCGGACGGCCGAATATGCTCGTCCGATGAGCAACGAACCCGACGACAGGCAGGACGGCGAGACCGAGACGAACGGCGCACCGCCCCGCGTCCGCACCGAGCGCGGCGTCGGCGCCCGCGCCACCGGCGCCGAGGTGACCGGGGCGTCCGCGACCGGGCTCACGGTGCGGCTCGGCAACGGGCTCGGCTCGATCGCGATCGGCTCGATGGCGCTCGGCGCGCTCGCGATCGGCGCCGTCGCGATCGGCAAGCTCGTCGTGAAGCGCGCCGTCATCGCCCACCTCGAAGCCGGCACCGTGGAGATCCGTCACCTCAAGGTGGGGCGCCTGGAGATCGACGAGCGCTAGCCCAGGACGGTCTTCACGACGCCGGCGAGGTGCTCGGCGACCGCCTGCGCCTGGTCGTGCGACGCCGCTTCGACCATCACCCGGACCATCGGCTCGGTGCCGCTCGGCCGGATCAGCACGCGGCCGGTCTCGCCGAGGTCCGCCTCGGCGGCCGCGACCGCCTGGGCCAGTTCCGGCGCCGTCTTCGCGCGGGCCTTGTCGACGTCCTTGACGTTGATGAGCACCTGCGGCAGCCGGGTCATCACCTTGGCCAGCTCGTCCAGCGGGCGGCCCCGCCGGGCCATCGCGGCGACCAGGTGCAGGCCCGTCAGGACGCCGTCGCCGGTCGTGGCGTGGTCCAGCATGATGACGTGGCCGGACTGCTCGCCGCCGAAGCCGAAGCCGCCCTCCTTCATCGCCTCCAGCACGTACCGGTCGCCGACCGCGGTCTCCACCACGGTGATCCCGGCCTCGCGCATCGCGAGCTTGAAGCCGAGGTTCGACATCACGGTCGCGACGACGGTGTCGGACGGCAGCGCGCCCGCCTCGCGGAGGTCGAGCGCGAGGATCGCCATGATCTGGTCGCCGTCCACGACCTCGCCGGACGCCGTCACGGCCAGGCAGCGGTCGGCGTCGCCGTCGTTCGCGATGCCGACGTCCGCGCCGTGCTCCCGGACGGCCTTCTGCAGGGCCTCCAGGTGCGTCGAACCGCAGCTCGAATTGATGTTCAGGCCGTCCGGCGCCGTCCCGATCGTGAAGACCTCGGCACCGGCGCGGCGCAGCGCCTCCGGGGCCACGTCGGAGGACGCGCCGTTCGCGCAGTCGACCACGACGCGCAGGCCGTCCAACGACACCGCGACCGTCGAGACCAGGTGCGCGACGTACTGCTCGACGGCGCCGTGCGCCTCCCGGACGCGGCCGACGCCCGCGCCGGTCGGCGGCTCCCACGCCTCGCCGAGCCGCGCCTCGATCCGGTCCTCGATCTCGTCGGGGAGCTTGTAGCCGCTGCGGTCGAAGAACTTGATCCCGTTGTCGGGCGCCGGGTTGTGCGACGCCGACAGCATCACGCCGAGGTCGGCGTCCAGCGCGTGCGTCAGGTACGCCACCGCGGGGGTCGGCAGGACGCCGAGGCGCAGCACGTCCACCCCGGCGCTGGCGAGGCCCGCCACGACGGCCGCCTCCAGGAACTCACCGGAGGCCCGCGGGTCGCGGCCGACCACGGCGAGCGGGCGATGTCCTTTGAACGCGCCCTGCTCGCCCAGCACCCGCGCCGCCGCGACGGACAGGTCCATGGCCAGCGGAGCGGTCAGATCGCGGTTGGCGAGCCCCCGCACGCCGTCGGTCCCGAACAGACGAGCCACAGTTCAACTCCCGATGAGACTGGATGACCCCGGACTGGATGACCCCGGAAAAGCGGACGAGCCGCCGCACCCGCCGCGACCCCCACGCGGACCTGCCGCGTGGGAGCACGGGGTGCGACGGCTCGTACCGTCGATCAACGCTTGCTGTACTGCGGAGCCTTGCGGGCCTTCTTGAGACCGGCCTTCTTGCGCTCCGGCACCCGCGCGTCGCGGGTGAGGAAGCCGGCCTTCTTCAGCGCCGGGCGGTGCTCGATGTTCGCGAACTGCAGCGCGCGGGAGATGCCGAGGCGCAGCGCACCGGCCTGGCCGGTGGTGCCGCCGCCGTTGACGCGCGCGAGCACGTCGAACTGGCCCTCCAGGCCCAGCAGCACGAACGGCTCGTTCACGATCTGCTGGTGCACCTTGTTCGGGAAGTACTGGTCCAGGGTGCGGCCGTTGATCTTCCACTGGCCGCTGCCGGGGACGATGCGGACCCGCGCGATGGCCTGCTTGCGGCGGCCGGTGCCGGCGGCGGGGCCGGTCGCGACCGGCTGGCCGAGGTAGCCCTCGCCGGGCGCCTCGGGGGTCTCGGTGCTGTACTCGGACGGCGCGTCCTCGTACGAGTCGAGCTCGACGCCCTCGGCGCCGGTGGTGTCGTCCACGGTTCTCCTTGGGGTGTTCTAGCCAGGGCGGCTGGCCCGTCCATCGGGTGCCCCGGCGGCCTCATGTGCCTGCGTGCGATGTCTCTGCGCGCGATGTCTCTGCGTGCGCCCGGACGGGCGCGGGTGTCACTTCGCGGGCTGGCTGATCTGGGTGATCTCGAACGGGACCGGCTTCTGCGCCTGGTGCGGGTGGTCCGGCCCGGCGTAGACCTTCACCTTGCCGAACATCTTCCGGCCGAGGGAGTTCTTGGGCAGCATGCCCTTGATCGCCTTCTCGACCGCCCGCTCGGGGTGCTTGGCCAGCAGCTCGGTGTAGGTGACCGAGCGGAGCCCGCCCGGGTAGCCCGAGTGCCGGTAGGCCTTCTTGCGCTCCGCCTTGTTGCCCGACAGCGACACCTTGTCGGCGTTCACGATGACCACGAAGTCACCGGTGTCGAGGTGCGGCGCGTAGATCGGCTTGTGCTTGCCCCGAAGCAGCTGCGCGACCTGACTGGCGAGACGGCCCAGCACGACATCGGTCGCGTCGATGACGTACCACTGACGCTGGACGTCAGCGGGCTTAGGGGTGTACGTGCGCACGGTCGTCAGCCTTCGTTTCTCGTCGACTTTCAGCGGTTTCGATCCTCCGCTCCCCCTCGCGGGCGAGCGCCACATGTCAGCGGAAATCCTGCTCGCGCCGATCAGAGGATCATCCGACCCGGCGCTCCGGGAGGCCGGGGCCCCCACACGTCCGCGGCAGTTGACGCGAACACTCCGAGACGCACCGGCTCGCTGCGGCGTCGCCCCACCCGGAGGGCAGGCGTCACGCACACAACAAATAGGCAGGATACACGAGCGACGGGTAAGCGGCGCAATCCGCAGGACAGAGCGGCCTTCAGGCGGGGACCGTGGGGAACGTCACGGTGACGATAGGTAGCGCTTTTGATCTTTCTTAACGGATCTCCGTAACTCGGGGTGTATATCGGGATAAGGTGCCGGGCAACCGAGTCCACGCCGGCTCGCGCCGGCCCGCACCCGGGAGCCCCCGCTGTCCACTCCCCGCAGACCCGGCGACCCCGCCGGAGGCCACCAGCCCAGGCATGACGGGCAGGGCGGCCGCACGTCCCACTTCCGCGTCTCCCCGCCCCGCGACGAGCTCGTCGCCGGCGGGCGGCGGCGCGGCACGTCCCCCTCCGGGCCCCCGCCGGGCGGCCGCCGGACGGACGGCGCGCGTCCCCAGGGCGGCCAGGGCGGACGCGGACAGGGCCACGGCGGACCGGGCGCGGGCGGACGGGGCCACGGCGGGCGGGGCCGGGGCGGCAAGCGCGGCCGGTCCCGGCTGAGGAGCGCGACCGGGCTGATGGCGGTCGTCACCGCGTCCGGGCTCGCCATCGGCATCGGCGTCGCGATCGACCGGCTCGTCCTGCCCGAGCTGCGCTCGGACCGGACCACCGCGGCCGGCCCGGAGACCCGCGAGCCCACCGAGACCATGCCGGGCCCGCAGAGCGACCTCCCGACGACCGCCGCCGCGTCCGGGAAGCCGAAGAGCGGCGCGACGGGCGCGCCCAGCACCACGCCCACCACGGCGGTCGCGGAGCCGACGCCGCCGCTGAAGCCGATCCACCCGCGCACGACCGCGTCGGCCGAGCCGTCGAGGTCCGCGGCGGCGCCCGAGCCCGACGCGCCGCCGACGCAGGCGTCCGGCGGCGGGGGCGGCTCCACGGGCGGCTCGTCCGGCGGATCGCCCTCCTCGGAGGCCGCCGTCGTGTCGCTGACCAACGCCGAGCGCGCCAAGGAGGGCTGCCGCCCGCTGCGCGTCGACCAGCGGCTCGTCACGGCGGCCCGCAAGCACTCCGCGGACATGGCGGCCAACGGCTACTTCGACCACACCTCGCGCAACGGCGACAGCCCGTGGAAGCGGATGGAGGACGCCGGCTACACGAGCCCCGGCGCGGAGAACATCGCCAAGGGGTACCCGACCGCCGCCGCCGTCGTGAAGGGCTGGATGAACAGCCCCGGCCACCGGGCCAACATCCTGAACTGCGGCCTGCGCGCCATCGGCGTCGGCCGGGCGTCCGGCCCCGGCGGCCCGCTGTGGACGCAGGACTTCGGCTGGAAGTGACCCGCCCGCTCCTCCGGGACGCGACCTTCGGGGAATCACCGGCGTCCGGTTCGCCCCCATGTCATGGTGGGTGTCCGAACGTGAAGACCCCTGAATGAGGAACGGTAAGGTCCAACCCATGGGTTATCCGGGCGATCAAGGCAAACCCGGCGACTGGCCCCCTCGGCAGCCGCCGCACGCGCCGTACGGACCCGGAGCCGGAGCGCCGCCGTACGGCCACGACAACGACGAGGCCCCCTTCGCACCGCGCGAACGGGTGGACGACGACACCGCGGCGTGGAACGACGCGCCGACCGCGTCCTGGGACGAGCGGCCCGCCGCCTCCTGGGACGAGCAGCCCGCCGCGCCGTGGGACGACCGGCCCGTCGCGGGCGGCGCGTTCGGCGCCGACGACTCCTACGGCCCGCCGGAGGGGATGCCGCCGGGGCCGCCCGGCCCGCCCGGTCCGTCCGGCGGCGGGCCGACCCCGCCCGAGCGGCGCCGCAACCTGCCGCTGATCATCGGCGGCTCGGCGGTCGCCGGGATCCTGCTCATCGGCGGCGGCGTCGGGCTCTCCTCGCTGCTGAAGGACGACGACGCCAAGCCGGCGAAGGCGGCCCCGACGCAGCCCGCGCCCACGCAGGCGCAGCCGGAGCCGTCCCCGGCCGAGCCCGTCCTCGCGCCGGTGAAGCTGAAGACCCGCACCACCGACCCGAAGCCGCTGACCCTCAAGGAGGTCTTCGGCAAGGCGAAGTTCACGGCCGGCGACCACAAGTACGTGCGGACGGCCGTGAGCGCGAAGAAGGGCTGCACCGGCGTCGTCGGCGGCGCGACCCTGGAGAAGGCCCTCAAGAAGGGCGACTGCACCCAGGCGCTGCGGGCCACCTACGCGCTCACCAGCGGCTCCCTCATCGGCACCGTCGGCGTGTTCAACCTCGAAAGCGAGTCCGCCGCCAAGGCGGCGGTGAAGGCCGCCGGCAACAAGGACGCCTTCTTGCAGGCCCTGCCCGGCAAGGGCGTGTCCAAGACCAACGGCAAGGGCGAGGCGTTCGGCACCTCGCAGGCCCGCGGCCACTACGTCATCATGACGTGGGTGCAGCGGCCGGACGGCAAGAAGATCGCGAGCAAGTACCATGCGGCCGTCCAGGTCTTCGGCACCCAGATGGTCAAGGGCAGCAACCTCGCCCTCGCCCTGCATTACAGGGAAACCGAAGGCAAGCCCCTCCAAAAGTGACCCCTGCGAATACCCTCACTGCTTATGTCCGGACCTGAAGACACTCGGGAGACCGCCGAGTCGGCGGGGACGTCCGGCGTCCCCGCCGACTCGGCGCCGCCCAGTTTCGGCGGGGGCGACGGCGAGACCGCCACCGGTACCGCCCCGCTCCGGCTGCCCGCGTTCGGCCTGCAGGCACCCTGGTGGGCCGCCGAGTCGGAGGCCGACGCCGAGCCCGAGCCCGCGGCCGCCGACCCCGCAGCCGAGGCCGCCGCCGAGCCCGCTCCCCCCGACCCCGCTCCCCCCGAGGCCGCCCCCGCGGACCTGGCCCCCGCGGACCCGGCCTCCACCGCCGAGCCGGCCCCCGTCGGCATCTCGCCGGGGACGCTCGTCGCCGGCCCGGGAGTCCCGCCGGTCGACTCCCGCGGCGCCGTTCCCGCCGAGCCGCTCGTCAAGCCCCCCGTCTCGACCGACGACACCGACCCCGACGGCTTCCAGGCCGTCCGTCCGGAGGGCGCCGCCCCCGAGGACGACACCCCGAAGGACGACACCCCCGTGGACAACCCCGCCGTGAACGAGGCCGCGGAGGACGGTCCCGCGTCGCTCTCCGCCTTCGAGAAGGCGAAGGAGGCCGAGAGCGCGTCGTCCGCGCAGACGGCCGTGCTGGTGCCCGACGCGATCCTGCCGCGCGGCGTGGTGCCGCCCACCGGCAGCGGACCGTTCCCGCACACCGAGACCGCGGACGGCGCCACGGTCGCCGACGGCCAGATCCCCGTGATCGCGCCGGTCTACCACACCGAGGGCGGCGTCCCGCTCGACACACCGCCGCCGCCCGGCCGGCCGCCCCAGGGCGCGCCCGGCACCGGCGGGGCCGGCGGCGGGAACAAGCGCCGCACCGTGCTGATCGGCGCCGGCGCGGCCGTCGTCCTCGCGGCCGGCATCGCGCTGTTCACCTTGGGCGGGACGGAACCGAGCAGCGAGGACGGCGCCCGCAAGGCGGCTGAGCCGTCCGCGGCCCCGGCGCCGTCGTCGGCGGCCCCGGCGGAGCCGTCCCCCGCGACCGGCCCGGCGAACATCGCCGACGAGAAGACCGACCCGAAGGACCTCACGTTCCGCGACGTGTTCCCGCAGGTGGTCGTCAAGCTGGGCGGGCGGACCTACACCCGCGACCGCTGGTCCCTCAACCGCGACGTCAAGTACGCCGCCCGGGGCGCGATGCTCCGCACCCTGCAGCAGCAGCAGTGCCGCAAGATCGTTCGCGCGACGTTCATCGACCGGGCGAACAAGCTCGCCGTCACCTCCGGGATCGCGGTGATGCCGACGAAGGACGCCGCGCTCGCGGTGAGCAGGGCCGGCGACCCCGGCGCGTACGAGTGGTTCCGCGGCATGGCCGGCAAGCACTCCCCGGACATCGACCGCGCCGGCGGCTACGCGGCGGCGACCGTCCGCGGCCGGTACGTGGCCTACGCCTACGTCCAGTGGGCGAACGGCAAGAAGGCCGAGCCCGGCGACCCGGTGATCAAACAGGCCGCCCAGCAGTTCCTCGACTACGACCTGCGCCCGATCATGGCCCGCGCCCGCGGCTGACCGGCCCTCTCACGGCCGCGCGCCCCCGCCCCGGGGCCCGCGGCCGTGTCGCGTCTAGGCCGTCCCCTGCTCGGACGAGGCGGGCTGCTGCGGCTCGGCGGCGTTGGCGGCGGCGGTCGCGTTGAGCGTCCGGACCCGCCGGGTCTCCTGCGCGCGCCTGGCCAGGCTGTCGTCGCCGGGGTAGCGGATCTCCTCCAGCGACAGCCCGTGCGCGGGCGCCACGTTCACACCGGAGTCGCGGACGCGGGCGGCGAGCACCTCGGCGGGCCACTCCACCTCGCGCCGACCGTCCCCCACCATCAGCAGCGCGCCGACGAGCGCCCGCACCATCGAGTGGCAGAACGCGTCGGCCTCCACGGTCGCGAGCGCCAGATGCGGGTCGCGGTCGTCGCGGACCCACTCGTAGCGCAGCAGCTCCCGGATCGTCGTCGCGCCCTCCCGCTTGCGGCAGTACGCGGCGAAGTCGGCCTCCCCCACCAGCCGCCGCGCGGCGTCGTTCATCCGGGCCAGGTTGAGCGGGCGCGGATGCCACAGCACGTCGTGGCGGCGCAGCGGGTCCACCCCCACGGGGTTGTCGCACACCCGGTACACGTAGCGGCGCGACAGTGCGGAGAACCGGGCGTCGAACCCCTCCGGCGCGATCGACACCCGCCACACCCGCACGTCCGGCGGGAGCAGCCCCGCGAGGCGGCGCGGCATCGTCCCGTTGATCGCCGAGTACGCCGCCACCGGCACCACCAGGTGCGCGACCTGGCCGCTCGCGTGGACGCCCGCGTCGGTGCGGCCGGCGACGGTGAGCATGGGGGGCGGATCGAGCCGCAGCATCCGCGCCAGCGCGTCCTCGATGACGCCCTGCACGGTCCGCTGGTTCGGCTGCCGCGCCCAGCCCGCGAAGTCCGACCCGTCGTAACCGATGTCGAGCCGGAGTCGTACCAGTGCGGTCATGTCAGCCGATTGATCCTTCTGCAACGTGGCTGTTCCGATCCCTTGCGTGTGCGCGCCGCCGCTCCCCTGACCTGACCATGTGTCGAGTCTGGCAAAGAACAGGGCCCACCGCCCGCTGTGGACGGTGGGCCCTGGACGAATGTCGAGCAAACGCTCGGCCAGTTCGCGCGGCGAACTACTCCTTGCCGTCCTCCGCCTTGGCGTCCGCCGCCTCGTCCGCGGCCTTGGCCTCGGGCTCGGCGTCGGTGTCGGCGGCCTTGCTGAGGGTGACCTCGCCCTCGGCGGGCAGCTCCTCCTCGGCGACCTTCGGCGCCGCCTTGCCGGTGGCGGCCGGCATCGGCTCCCGCACCAGTTCGATGACCGCCATGGGCGCGTTGTCGCCCTTGCGGGGACCGATCTTGGTGATGCGGGTGTAGCCGCCGGGCCGGGTCTCGAAGCTCGGCGCGATCTCGGTGAAGAGCGCGTGGACGACGCCCTTGTCGCGGATCGTGCGGGCCACCAGGCGACGGTTGTGCAGGTCGCCCTTCTTGGCCTTGGTGATCAGCTTCTCCGCCAGCGGACGCACCCGCCGGGCCTTGGCCTCGGTGGTGGTGATGCGGCCGTGCTCGAACAGCGCCGTCGCCAGGTTCGCCAGGATCAGCTTCTGGTGCGCGGCGCTCCCGCCGAGGCGGGCGCCCTTGGTGGGCTGAGGCATCGTGCTTCCTTCCTGCACCGGCCGTGTCAGGTACCGGTGTCAGCTGGTTCCGGTACGGCCGGGGAACGCGCCCCCGGCCGTCCGGAATCGGGTTTCTAGTACTGCTCGGTCTCGGCGTAGCTCTGGTCGTCGTCGCCGTAGTTGTCGGCCGCCGCGCTCGGGTCGAACCCGGGCGGGGAGTCCTTCAGCGACAGGCCCATGTCGTTGAGCTTCTGCTTGACCTCTTCGATCGACTTGGCGCCGAAGTTGCGGATGTCGAGCAGGTCCTGCTCGGAGCGGGCCACGAGCTCGCCCACCGAGTGGATGCCCTCGCGCTTCAGGCAGTTGTAGGAGCGGACCGTGAGGTTCAGCTCCTCGATCGGCAGGGCCAGGTCCGCGGCGAGCGCGGCGTCCGTCGGGGACGGGCCCATGTCGATGCCCTCGGCCTCGACGTTGAGCTCCCGGGCCAGGCCGAACAGCTCGACGAGGGTCTTGCCGGCGGAGGCGACCGCGTCGCGCGGCAGCATCGCCTGCTTGGTCTCCACGTCCAGGATGAGGCGGTCGAAGTCGGTGCGCTGCTCGACTCGGGTCGCCTCGACCTTGTAGGTGACCTTCAGCACGGGCGAGTAGATGGAGTCGATCGGGATCCGGCCGATCTCCTGGCCCGGCTGCTTGTTCTGCGCGGCGGAGACGTAGCCGCGGCCGCGCTCGACCGTCAGCTCCATCTCCAGCTTGGCCTTGTTGTTCAGCGTGGCGATGTGCAGGTCCGGGTTGTGGACCTCGACGCCCGCCGGCGGCGCGATGTCGGCCGCGGTCACCTCGCCCGGGCCCTGCTTGCGCAGGTACATGACCACGGGCTCGTCGTGCTCGGAGGAGACGACGAGCTCCTTCAGGTTCAGGATGATGTCGGTGACATCCTCCTTGACCCCGGGGACGGTGGAGAACTCGTGGAGGACGCCCTCGATCCGGATGCTGGTGACGGCCGCACCGGGAATCGAGGAGAGCAGCGTACGACGCAGCGAGTTGCCGATCGTGTAGCCGAAGCCCGGCTCCAGCGGCTCGATGGTGAACCGCGACCGGTACTCGTCGACCTGCTCCTCGGTGAGAGTGGGACGCTGAGCGATGAGCATGGTGGTGCCTTCTTTCCGCGGTGCCCGCTATTTGACGACCGCGTTCTGGAATGTTCCCCGATCCGCCGGGGCCCCGTCCGGGACCCCGGCGGTCGTTGAGCCCTACCCGGTTCCTACTTGGAGTAGAGCTCGACGATCAGCTGCTCCTGGACGGGAGCTTCGATCTGCTGGCGGACGGGCAGCGAGTGCACGAGGATCCGCATCTTCTCGCCGTCGACGCCGAGCCACGCCGGGACGGGGCGCTCGCCGATCTCGGCCTTGGCGACCTGGAACGGCGTCGTCTCCATCGACTTCGGCTTGACGTCGATGATGTCGGCCTCGTTCACGAGGGCCGACGGGATGTTGACCTTCTTGCCGTTGACCCGGATGTGGCCGTGCCGGATGAGCTGGCGGGCCATGTCGCGGGACTTGGCGAAGCCGCCCCGGTAGACGACGTTGTCGAGCCGGCGCTCCAGGAGGGCGAGCAGGTTGTCACCCGTCTTGCCCTGCTGGCGGTTCGCCTCGACGTAGTAGTTGTGGAACTGCCGCTCCAGGACGCCGTAGATGCGCCGCGCCTTCTGCTTCTCGCGAAGCTGCAGCAGGTACTCGGTCTCCTTGGGCCGACCGCGACCGTGCTCACCCGGCGGGTAGGGACGGATCTCGATCGGGCACTTCGGGCCCATGCACTTGCTGCCCTTGAGGAACAGCTTCATCTTCTCGCGGCGGCAGAGCTTGCAGTCCGCACCGGTGTAACGAGCCATTGTTCTAGATCTCCCCTGCCTCAGACCCGGCGACGCTTGGGCGGGCGGCAGCCGTTGTGCGGAACGGGCGTGACGTCCTGGATCGAGCCCACCTCGAGGCCGGTCGCCTGCAGCGAGCGGATGGCGGTCTCGCGGCCCGAGCCCGGGCCCTTCACGAAGACGTCGACCTTGCGCATGCCGTGCTCCATCGCGCGCCGGGCGGCGGCCTCGGCGGCCTGCTGCGCGGCGAACGGGGTGGACTTGCGCGAGCCCTTGAAACCGACGTGGCCCGAGGAGGCCCAGGAGATCACGTTCCCGTTGGGGTCGGTGATCGAGACGATCGTGTTGTTGAACGTGCTCTTGATGTGGGCGTGCCCGTGAGCGACGTTCTTCTTTTCCTTGCGGCGCACCTTCTTGGCGCCGACACGGCTCTTAGGAGGCATGTGCTCTCTCTACTCTTGAGGTCATCGATCCGGAGGACCGACTCCGGACTACTTCTTGCCGGCCTTCTTCTTGCCGGCCACGGTCTTCTTCTTGCCCTTGCGGGTGCGCGCGTTGGTCTGCGTGCGCTGACCGTGGACCGGAAGCCCGCGGCGGTGCCGGATGCCCTGGTAGCACCCGATCTCGATCTTGCGGCGGATGTCCGCCTGGACCTCGCGGCGAAGGTCACCCTCGATCTTGTAGTTCGCCTCGATCCAGTCGCGGAGCTTGATCAGCTCGTCGTCGCCGAGCTGGTGCACCCGCAGATCGCCGCTGACGCCGGTACCCGCCAGGGTCTCCAGCGCCCGCGTCCGGCCGATGCCGAAGATGTAGGTGAGAGCGACCTCCAAGCGCTTTTCGCGCGGGAGGTCGACGCCGAGGAGGCGTGCCATGTGGGCAGTTCCCTTCATAGTGCGGAGGTATGGACGCACCGCGTCCGCACACACCCTGCCCGGGTGGCGGCCTCGGCCTCCGACGGTCCGAGGGTGGTCCTCACACGCCGGTGCCGTACGACCCGATCTTCCGGGGGTCCGGGGGTCGCCCCCCGGGAAGATGCCCGGCTCCCGGGAGGAAGCTCTGCTTCCGACCAGGGTGATCGCTGGTTCGTACGGCCACGTGTATGAAGGCTGCGGTGCGCTTGTCTGGTTGTGGCGTCAGCCCTGACGCTGCTTGTGGCGCGGGTCGGAGCAGATGACCATGACCCGGCCGTGCCGGCGGATGACGCGGCACTTGTTGCAGATCTTCTTGACGCTCGGCTTGACCTTCACTGGGTCTCCTAGAGATAAGGGTCACCCCTGTGCCGCCACACACAGGGAAGGCAACCCCAGTGGGTGTTACTTGTAGCGGTAGACGATCCGACCGCGCGTGAGGTCGTAGGGGCTCAGCTCCACAACGACGCGGTCGTCCGGCAGGATCCGGATGTAGTGCATCCGCATCTTGCCGCTGATGTGGGCGAGCACCTTGTGCCCGTTCTCGAGCTCCACCCGGAACATGGCGTTCGGGAGGGACTCGATGACGGTGCCCTCGATCTCGATGGCCCCTTCTTTCTTGGGCATGTCCTCCGCGCTTCACTGATCGGCTCATTGGACGCGGCCCGGGTCTCCGGTGGAGAATCGACCGCAACCCACCACGACGCGCGAGCGTCGGAAACGGGGAATCAGGCGGCCGGCGACGGACCGACAAAGGAGTCTACGTCAACCGGACGCACAACGCGAAATCGACGCACGCCACGAGTCCGGAGACTGCTCCCGACACAAGCATACATCGCGTGCGCGTTGTACCTTTCAGGAGAGAGACGTCAGAGGAGGATCAGCATGCCGAGCTATGACTTCGCGCTGATCCTCAGCCGTCCCCTGTACGAGGACGAACTGGATCCGCTCTTCGACCGCACCCACGGCGCGGTCACGGTCTCGATCATCAGCGAGCCGCAGCACGCGGAGCGCCCCGGCAACGCGTCCTGCTCGTGGTCCGGCGCCACCCTCGCCGCGTCGATCATGGAGGTGGTCGAGCACGTCGAGCAGAGCGCGCCCGGCCTGCACGTCCTCCAGGTCGAGGCCGATCCGCTGCTGACGATCCGCGACATCGCCGAGCGCGTCGGCCGCTCGCTGGACTCGGTCCGGCACGCGATCACCGGCGCCCGCGGCGCCACCGGCTTCCCTCCCTCGGAGATGTCGACCGCCGGCCACCGCCTGTGGCGCTGGTCCAAGGTCGCCGCCTGGTACGGCCTGGACGACCCGCAGCTCGTCGAGGCGAAGCCCACGGTCCAGGCCATCAACGGCTGGCTGGCCCTCCGCGACGTCGTCCCCGACGTGGCCCCGCCCGCCGAAGAGGTCACCACGGCCCTGTCCCTGGTCATCCCGCACGTCGCCTGAGCGACGGCTCTGCCGGGTCGAAGCCGGCCCGCTACAGGGAGCGGACGCTCGCGATGTTCTCGGGCTCGGCGCCCGCGCGGACCTCTCGGTAGCCCAGGTGGCGGTGGGCCAGCGCGAGGCCGGCGGTGAACAGCTCGGCGCCGAGGCCGCGGCCCCGGTAGTCGGGGGCGAGGTGGCCGCCAATGTCGCGGTGCGGAAGAACAGCCGGGGGGTCAGGATCTCGTGGCGGCCGCCGGAGCAGCCGCGGACGCGTAAGGCGGGCCGCTGCCGCGTCGCCATGGCCGTACCTCCGGTGTGATCTACCGCCGAGCAAGGCAGCGGGTGGAGGCGGGCGGTGGAAGACGCCCGTAATGTCGTTGTTCACGGGGCGGAGTCGACAGTGCGGGCGGACGAGGGCGAAGATCGTCCGGGGGGCGCGGCCCGGGGGTGGTGCGGAGACGGGCCCAGCGATGTCTTCAGGGCAAGGGGAGTGGATCGATGGCGATCATCGCGCAGCTGAGCGATATCCATCTGGCGGCCGGGCGCGACGGCGAGGTGGACGACGGCTCGGGCCCCGTGCGCGCCCTGCGGGCCGCCGTGTCGAGCCTGCTCTCGCTGCCGGCCCGTCCGGACGCGGTGGTCCTCACCGGCGACCTCGCCGACGGCGGGCGGCCCGCCGAGTACGCGCGGCTGCACGCGCTGCTGTCGCCGCTGCCGATGGCCGTCTACCCGATGTGCGGCAACCACGACGACCGCGACGAGATGCGGAAGGCGTTCGCCGACCACCCGGCGGTCGCCGCGACCGGCACCGCCCCGCGGGCGCCCCTGCAGTACGCCGTGGACGTCGCGGGCGTGCGGCTGGTCTGCTGCGACACCACCGTCGACGGCCACTCCCACGGGCACATGAGCGAGGACAGGCTCCGCTGGCTCGACGGAGTGCTGCGGGAGGCGCCCGACACGCCGACGATCGTCGCCACCCACCATCCCGCCTACCCGATCGGGATGCGGTTCATCGACGACCTGCGGTTCGTCGACCCGGCCGGGTTCGCGGCGGTGCTGTCCCGGCACCCGCAGGTGGTGCGGGTGATCTCCGGGCACGTCCACCGGGCGTCGGTCGGGTCGCTCGCGGGACGGGTCAGCACCACCTGCCCGAGCACCTACCGGCAGCTGTTCCTCGACCTCACCAAGCAGGGCCGCGCCGCCGTCACCGGCGAGCCCGCCGGGTTCGCGCTCCACCTCATCGGCGCGGACGGCACCGCCACCACGCACTTCGCCCCGACCGGCAACTACCGGCCGCTGATGGACGTGGAGTGACCGTCAGCCGTGCCCGGAGCGGCCCCCGAAGATCGTGCGCATCAGCAGGATCGCGCCCCACGGGCCCGCCACCCAGATCCACCACGGGTAGACCGCGCCGTAGGTCACCAGCACGATCAGCCAGATGGTGAGGTTGATCGCGCTGACGGTGGCCCACGCGCCCCACATCGCGAGCGCGCCCCGCAGCTCCAGATCGCCGGAGGCGGGCCGCGCCGCGGTGGCGGTGCTCTTGGGCTGGGTGGCCGGGACGGGCAGCTGGTAGAGGTCCTCCTCCGGCAGGTCGGCCGTGACCTCCTGCAGCTCCCCGAAGGTCTTGGACGCGTAGACGCTCTCCAGCCGCTCCTGGAGCTCGTCCATCGTGATCCGGCCGAGGGCGCAGTGCTCCCGCAGGCTCGCGGCCACCCGGTCGCGGTCGGCGTCCGACGCCCGGACGTCAGGGTTCGGCGCCATCGTTCCTCCGCTTCTCAGGACGAGCTGTCAGTCCCATTCTGCGCGTCCGAGCCGAGCTTCTGGAACCATGCGCGGCCCTCATCGAGGGCGGTCAGCACGCGCGGGCCGTCCGCGGTGACCGCGAACGTGTGCTCGAAGTGCGCCGAGTACCGCCCGTCGGTGGTCACGACCGTCCAGCCGTCGTCCAGCTCGCGGGTCTCCTTGGTGCCGAGGTTCACCATCGGCTCGACCGCGAAGCACATGCCCGGCTCCAGGACGGGCCCGTGCCCGGCCTCGCCGTGGTTGGGGATCAGCGGGTCCATGTGCATCTCGGTGCCGATGCCGTGCCCCCCGTAGCCCTCAACGATGCCGTAGCGGCCCTGAGAGCGAATGTGAGCCTCGATCGCGTGCGACATGTCCGTCAGGCGGGCCCCGGCCCTTCCGGCCGCCAGACCGTGCCACAGGGACGTCTCGGTGACCTCCAGCAGCCGCCGCAGCTCGTCGGTGATCTCGCCGACCGGCACGGTGATCGCCGCGTCGCCGTGCCAGCCCTCGACGATCGCGCCGCAGTCGATCGAGATGACGTCGCCGTCGCGCAGCGTCTTGCCGGCGCGCGGGATGCCGTGGACGATCTCCTCGTTGACCGAGGCGCAGATCGTCCCGGTGAAGCCGTGGTAGCCCTTGAAGGACGGGACGCCGCCGTTGTCGCGGATGTGCTCCTCGGCGAGCGCGTCGAGGTCCAGGGTGGTGATCCCCGGCTTGACCGCGCCGCGCAGCAGCTCCAGCGTCCGGCCGACGAGCAGGCCCGCCGCCCGCATCAGCTCGACCTGCTCCGGGGTCTTCATCTGGATGGTGGGCCTACGCCGTCTGAACATCATTCCCCCTGCACCGGTTCGGCCGCCGCCGGGCGGGGCGCGGAACCGGTGGCTCCGCGCCCGCCCGTCACTTCTCCAGCGGGCGCAGCGCGGCCAGAGCGCGCTTCGTGACCTCTTCGACCGGGCCCGTGGCGTCGATGCCGACGAGGATGTTCTCGTCGGCGTAGAACTGCACCAGCGGCGCCGTGTCGTGCCGGTACACCTCCAGGCGGTGCATGACGACCTCTTCTTTGTCGTCGTCCCGCTGGAACAGGTGACCGCCGCAGTCGTCGCAGATGTCGTCCTGCTTGTCGTCGAAGTCGACGTGCCAGATCCGGCCGCACCGGTCGCAGGTGCGCCGGCCCGACAGCCGCCGGACGACCTCGTCCTCGTCGACGACGAGCTCCAGCACGATGTCGAGGCGCGCGTCCCACTCGGCGAGGATCTTCTTGAGCGTCTCCGCCTGCGGGACGTTGCGCGGGAACCCGTCCAGCAGGAACCCGTCGCGGGCGTCCTCCTCGCCGAGCCGGTCGCGGACCATCGCGATCGTGACCTCGTCGGGGACGAGGTCGCCGCGGTCCATGTACTGCTTGGCCTGCAGGCCGAGTTCGGTCCCGCCGCTGACGTTGGCGCGGAAGATGTCACCTGTCGAGATCTTCGGGACCGACAGATGAGATGCGATGAACTGGGCCTGCGTCCCCTTGCCCGCTCCCGGGGGGCCCACCAGCACGATACGCACTACCGGAGGAAGCCCTCGTAGTTGCGCTGCTGCAGCTGACTCTCGATCTGCTTCACGGTATCCAGTCCGACGCCGACGACGATGAGGATGCTCGCGCCACCGAAGGGGAAGTCCTGGGTCGCGTTCAGGAGTGCGAACGCCACCATCGGGATCAGGGACACGAGCCCCAGGTACAGCGCACCCGGCGCGGTGATCCGGGTCAGCACGAAGTCGAGGTATTCGGCGGTCGGCCGACCAGGACGGATACCTGGGATGAATCCACCATACTTCTTCATGTTGTCGGCCACTTCAGTGGGGTTGAACGTAATCGCCACGTAGAAGTAGGTGAAGAAGATGATCAAGACGAAGTAGAAGCCCATGTGCCAGGCGTTGTCCTGCTGCAGGTAGGGCTGGACCTTCTGCAGCCACTTGGTGTTGGGCCACAGCTGCGTCGCCAGGATCGGCAGGTAGAGCAGCGAGGACGCGAAGATGATCGGGATGATGCCGGCCTGGTTCACCTTCAGCGGGATGTAGGTCGACGTCCCGCCGTACATGCGCCGGCCCACCATCCGCTTGGCGTACTGGACGGGGATGCGCCGCTGCGCCTGCTCGACGAACACGACGCCCGCCATGATGGCGAGGCCGACCAGGATCACGATCGCGAAGACGAAGCCGTTCTTGGCCTTGTAGATGCCCCAGAACTGGCCGGGGAAGACGGCCACGACCTGGGTGAAGATCAGGACGGACATGCCGTTGCCGACGCCGCGGTCGGTCATCAGCTCGCCCAGCCACATGATGACCGTGGTGCCCGCCACCATGCAGATCACCATCGTGATGATCGGGAAGAGGCCGGTGTCGTAGAGGATGTCGCCGCTGCCGGACACGCCCTGGAACAGCTGCCCGGTGCTCGCCATCGCCACGATGCCGGTGGCCTGGAGGATCGCCAGCCCGACCGTCAGGTAGCGGGTGTACTGTGTGATCTTCGTCGTGCCGGCCTGGCCCTCTTTCTTCAGGGCCTCCAGCCGCGGAATCACGACCACCAGCAGCTGCAGGATGATGCTCGCCGTGATGTACGGCATGATGCCCAGCGCGAAGATCGACAGCTTCAGCAGCGCGCCGCCGCTGAACAGGTCGACGAGGCCGTAGAGCTGGTTGCTCTCCTTGGCCGCGTCCGCGGTGTCCTTCAGCACCTTCACGTTCACGTTCGGCGTCGGCAGGATCGAACCGATCCGGAACACCAAGATCATGAACAACGTGAACAGAAGTTTTTTACGCAGGTCAGGCGTACGGAAAGCCCGAGCGAACGCGGTCAGCACCATTCCTCCTGCGTGACTGGCGGGTTCACGGCCACCGAGGGGCCGGCTACAGCATGAGAACGGGCGGAGGATACCCGAGGAGACGCGTAAGTGCGCAATCTCACGCGAGTCGCCTTCGCCCGTAGGACTCTAACAGCAGATGACACCGGGGCCGCCCCGCCTTTCCCGGAGCCTTCACGGCCCCGGGTGCTCGGCGAGTACGGCCCCGGCATCGGACGTCGTCCTTCTTACAGCTCGTCGGTGGACCCACCGGCGGCGGCGATCTTCTCCTTCGCGGTGCCGGAGAAGGCGTGCGCCTTCACCTGGACCGCGACGGAGATCTCGCCCGTGCCGAGGACCTTGACCGGACGGCCGCCGCGCACCGCGCCCTTGGCCGCCAGGTCCTCCGCCGTGACCTCGCCGCCCTCGGGGTAGAGCGCGGCGAGCTTGTCCAGGTTCACGACCTGGAACTCGACCCGGTTCGGGTTCTTGAAGCCCTTCAGCTTCGGCACCCGGCGGATCAGCGGCATCTGGCCGCCCTCGAACCCGACGGGGACGGTGCTGCGGGCCTTCGTGCCCTTGGTGCCGCGGCCCGCGGTCTTGCCCTTGGACGCCTCGCCGCGGCCCTTGCGGGTCTTGGCCTTGTTGGCGCCGGGGGCCGGACGCAGGTCGTGGACCTTGAGCGGGGTTCCCTCGGAGGTGTCCTTACCGAGATCAGCCGCCATGTCAGTCGACCTCCTCGACGGTGACCAGGTGCGCCACCGTCCGGATCATGCCGAGCACCTCGGGGCGGTCCTCGCGGACCACGCTCTGCCCGATCTTCTTCAGGCCGAGGGTGCGCAGCGTGTCACGCTGGTTCTGCTTCTCGCTGATCACGGACTTGGTCTGCGTGATCTTCAGGTTCGTCATGACGACGCGGCCTCCGCCCTGGGCTCGCTGCCCGCCGCGCGGGCGCGCAGCATGGCCGCCGGGGCGACGTCCTCGATCGGCAGGCCGCGCTTGGCCGCGATCTCCTCCGGACGCTTCAGCGACTTCAGCCCCGCGATCGTGGCGTGCACGATGTTGATGGCGTTGTCGCTGCCCAGCGACTTGCTCAGCACGTCGTGGATGCCGGCGGCCTCCAGGACGGCGCGCACCGGGCCACCGGCGATGACGCCGGTACCGGGGCTGGCCGGACGCAGCAGGACCTCGCCCGCCGCGTCCCGCGCCTGCACCAGGTGCGGGATGGTGCCCTGGATCCGCGGCACCTTGAAGAAGTGCTTCTTGGCCTCTTCGACGCCCTTGGCGATCGCCGCGGGCACCTCCTTGGCCTTGCCGTAGCCGACGCCGACGGTGCCGTTGCCGTCACCGACGATCACCAGGGCGGTGAAGCTGAAGCGACGCCCGCCCTTGACGACCTTGGCGACACGGTTGATCGCCACGACCTTCTCGATGTACGACTGGCCCTTGTCGGCGCCACCGCGGCGGTCGTCGCGGCGGTCGCGACGGTCGCCACCCTGACCGCCACCACGCCTCTGCGCTGCCATCAGTGGTTCCTCTCGTTCACCTTGTTCAGGGCCATCAGAGCTCGAGGCCCCCCTCGCGCGCACCGTCCGCGACAGCGGCGATGCGGCCGTGGTACTTGTGCCCACCGCGGTCGAACACGACCGAGTGGACGCCGGCGTCCTGGGCCCGGCGGGCGACGAGCTCGCCGACCTTGCGGGACTTGGCCGTCTTGTCGCCGGAGTCGGCGCGCAGGTCGGCCTCCATCGTCGACGCGCTGGCCAGCGTGTGGCCCTTGTCGTCGTCGATGACCTGGACGAACACGTGCCGGCTGGAGCGGGTCACGACCAGGCGAGGCCGCGCGGCGCTGCCCACGACCTTCTTCCGGACCCGCAGGTGCCGGCGCTTGCGGGACTTGGCCCGCGCCGACGTGGCCTTCGCGGCCAGGGTCTTGGTGCCTGCCATGACTACTTACCAGCCTTTCCGACCTTGCGGCGGATCTGCTCACCTTCGTAGCGCACGCCCTTGCCCTTGTACGGGTCCGGCTTGCGCAGCTTGCGGATGCGGGCGGCGATCTCGCCGACGAGCTGCTTGTCGATGCCCTCGACGGTCAGCTGCGTCGGCTTCTCGACCGTGAACTTGATGCCGTCCGGGGCCTCGAACGGGATCGGGTGGCTGTAGCCGAGGGAGAACTCGACGTTCTGCCCCTTGGCCACCACCCGGTAGCCGACGCCCTGGATGACCAGGGTCTTCTTGTAGCCGTCGGTCACCCCGACGACCATGTTGTTGATCAGCGTCCGGGTCAGCCCGTGCAGCCCGCGCACCTTGTTCACATCGTTCGGCCGGGTGACGACGATCTTGCCGTCCTCCTGGCTGACCTCGATGGGCTCGGCGACGGTGTGCGACAGCGTGCCCTTCGGCCCCTTGACGGTGACCTCCCGGCCGTCGAGGCTCACCTCGACACCGCTGGGCACGGTGATGGGAAGACGTCCAATACGAGACATTGTTCGGTACCTCCCCTCACCAGACGTAGGCGAGGACTTCCCCGCCCACGCCGCGCTTGCCCGCCTGCCGGTCGGTCATCAGGCCGGAGGACGTCGAGATGATCGCGACGCCCAGTCCGCCCAGGACCCTCGGCAGGTTGTCCTTCTTCGCGTACACGCGCAGACCCGGCTTCGAGACGCGCTTGATGCCGGCGATCGAACGCTCCCGGGTGGGGCCGAACTTGAGCTCGATCACGAGCTCCTTGCCCACCTTGGCGTCCTGCACGTTCCAGCCCGAGATGTAGCCCTCCTGCTGGAGGATCTCGGCGATGTGCGCCTTGATCTTCGAGTACGGCATCGCCACTGAGTCGTGGTACGCCGAATTCGCGTTACGCAGACGCGTCAGCATGTCTGCGATCGGGTCGGTCATCGTCATGGCCTACAGGCCCTCCCTCGCCACGGTTTCCTCGGGTTGATGCGGCCCGTGGACCTTTGGCGCGGTCGTGGACGCCCTCTCGGGCGCCCGGTTGGTCATTACAGGCCGGCGTCCGCCCCCCGGGGCCGGGGCCCCGGGGGATGCGGTCACCAGCTGGACTTCGTGATGCCGGGCAGCTCGCCGCGGTGGGCCATCTCCCGGAAGCACACCCGGCAGAGGCCGAACTTCCGGTAGACGGAGCGCGGACGCCCGCAGCGCGAGCAACGAGTGTACGCGCGCACCTCGAACTTCGGCTTCCGCGCCGCCTTGGCGATCAGCGACTTCTTCGCCATGCTCAGCTCTCCTTGAAGGGGAAGCCCAGGAGCTTGAGCAGCGCCCGGCCCTCGTCGTCGGTCTTCGCGGTCGTCACGACCGTGATGTCCATGCCCCGCTGCCGGTCGACCTTGTCCGGGTCGACCTCGTGGAACATGACCTGCTCGGTCAGCCCGAAGGTGTAGTTGCCGTTGCCGTCGAACTGCTTCGGCGACAGGCCGCGGAAGTCGCGGATGCGGGGCAGCGCGGTGGCGAGCAGCCGGTCCAGGAACTCCCACATGCGGTCGCCGCGCAGCGTGGCGTGCGCGCCGATCGGCATGCCCTCGCGCAGCTTGAACTGCGCGATGGACTTGCGGGCCCGGTTGACCGCCGGCTTCTGGCCGGTGATCACCGACAGGTCGCGGATCGCGCCCTCGATCAGCTTGGCGTCCTTGGCCGCGTCGCCGACGCCCATGTTGACCACGATCTTGGTCAGCGTGGGGATCTGCATGACGTTGGCGTAGCCGAACTGCTCGCGCATCTGCCCCGCGATCTCCTCGCGGTAGCGGACCTTGAGCCTCGGCGTCGGCACGGGACGCTCGGTGACGGTCTCGGTCATCGGTCTCAGATCTCCTTACCGCTACGGCGCGAGATCCGAACCTTCGTGCCGTCGTCGTTGGTGCGGTAACCGACCCGTACCGGCTTGCCGTCCTCGACGATGGCGACGTTGCTGGCGTGCAGCGGCGCCTCCACCGTGACGCGGCCGCTCTCCTTGCCGGCGCGCTGCTGGTCGGCCTTGATGTTCTTGGTGATGAGGTTGACGCCCTCGACGACGACGCGCTCGGCGCGCGGGTCGACGCGCAGGACCTTGCCCGTCGCGCCCTTGTCCTTGCCGGCGAGGACGATGACCTCGTCGCCCTTGCGGATCTTCATCAGAGCACCTCCGGCGCGAGCGAGATGATGCGCATGAACTTCTTCTCGCGCAGTTCACGGCCCACCGGGCCGAAGATACGGGTGCCGCGGGGGTCGCCGCCGTCCCGGATCAGGACGGCGGCGTTCTCGTCGAAGCGGATGTAGGAGCCGTCCGGGCGCCGGCGCTCCTTGCGGGTGCGCACGACGACCGCCTTGACGACGTCACCCTTCTTCACGCCCGCGCCGGGAAGGGCGTCCTTCACCGTCGCGACGATGATGTCGCCGACTCCCGCGTAGCGCCGACCCGAGCCGCCGAGAACCCGGATGCAAAGGATCTCCTTCGCACCCGTGTTGTCGGCGACCTTGAGTCGCGACTCCTGCTGGATCACGTCAACTCCTGTTCGTCACACCGGTTCTGCACCGGATCTCGTCCGGCCAGCCTGGTGGAACCAGTCATGTACAAGTGCGGGACTCGCGCCCCGCGGGCCTACTTGGCCTTCTCGAGGATCTCCACCACGCGCCACCGCTTGGTGGCCGACAGCGGACGGGTCTCCATGAGCCGGACGCGGTCGCCCACGCCGCACTCGTTGCCCTCGTCGTGCGCCTTGTAGTTCTTCGTGCGGCGGATCACCTTGTGGTACCTGCGGTGGGTCACGCGGTCCTCGACGGACACGACCACGGTCTTGTCCATCTTGTCGCTGACCACGAGGCCCTCAAGGACCTTGCGGGTGGTCCGCTGCTCCGTCTGCTGCTCGGTCATTCGTTGCCCTCCGCGGCGTCGTCCTCGGCGACCGTGACGATGCCGAGCTCGCGCTCCCGCATCACGGTGTAGATGCGGGCGATCTCGCGCTTGACGGTGCGCAGCCGCCCGTGGCTCTCAAGCTGGCCGGTCGCGGCCTGGAAGCGGAGGTTGAACAGCTCCTCCTTGGCCTCCTTGAGCTTGGTGACCAGGACGTCCTCGGGCTCGGTCCGCAGGTCGTCGGCGGTAAGACCCTTGGCCATCAGGACTCACCCACCTCTCGCTTAACGATCTTGCACTTCATGGGAAGCTTGTGGATCGCGCGGGTGAGGGCCTCCCGAGCCACCTGCTCGTTCGGGTAGGAGATCTCGAACAGCACGCGGCCCGGCTTCACGTTGGCCACCCACCACTCCACGGAGCCCTTACCGGAGCCCATGCGGGTCTCGGCGGGCTTCTTGGTCAGCGGACGGTCCGGGAAGATGTTGATCCAGACCTTGCCGCCGCGCTTGATGTGGCGCGTCATCGCGATTCGCGCGGCCTCGATCTGCCGGTTCGTCACGTACGCGGACTCGACGGCCTGGATGCCGTACTCGCCGAACGTCACCCTCGTGCCGCCCTTGGCCATGCCACGGCGCTTCGGGTGGTGCTGCTTGCGGTGCTTGACCTTGCGAGGGATCAGCATCGGTTACTCAGCTCCCCTCACCCTGCGGAGCAGCCTCGGCCGCCGGGGCCGGCTGCTCGGAAACCTGCTGCTGCTTCTGCTCGCCGCCGCGGGCGCCGCGGTCGCCGCCGCGCTCGCCACCGGCGCCGCCGCGGCCGCCACGGCCACCGCGGCCGCCGCCGCCACGGCGCTCGCCGCGGCGCTCACGGCCGCCACCGCCGCCGGCCGCGCGCTGCTGCGCGGCCTGCTGCTCGCGCTCGGCGCGGGTCTGCGCGGCCTCGCCCTTGTAGATCCACACCTTGACGCCGATGCGGCCGAACGTCGTCCGGGCCTCGTAGAAGCCGTAGTCGATGTCGGCGCGCAGCGTGTGCAGCGGGACCTGGCCCTCGCGGTAGAACTCCGACCGCGACATCTCGGCGCCGCCGAGACGGCCGCCGCACTGCACCTTGATGCCCTTGGCGCCGGACTTCATCGCGGACTGGATCGCCTTGCGCATGGCGCGGCGGAACGCGACCCGGCTGGACAGCTGCTCGGCCACGCCCTGCGCGACGAGCTGCGCGTCGATCTCGGGGTTCTTCACCTCGAGGATGTTCAGCCGGACCTGCTTGCCGGTCAGCTTCTCCAGGTCGCCGCGCAGCCGCTCGGCCTCCGCGCCGCGGCGGCCGATGACGATGCCCGGCCGGGCGGTGTGGATGTTGACCTCGACGCGGTCACGGGTCCGCTCGATCTCCACCTTGGAGATGCCCGCACGGTCCATGCCCTTCTGCAGCATGCGCCGGATCTGGACGTCTTCCTTGACGTAGTCCTTGTAGAGCTTGTCGGCGAACCACACGGACTTGTGGTCGGTGGTGATGCCGAGCCGGAACCCGTGCGGGTTGATCTTCTGACCCACTACCGGGCCCTCCTCGTCTTCTTACCGCCGCCCGACGCGGAAACCGCGTCGTCCCGCGACTCCACGACCACCGTGATGTGGCTCGTGCGCTTGTTGATGCGGTAAGCCCGGCCCTGGGCACGGGGGCGGAAACGCTTGAGCGTCGGCCCCTCGTCCACCCACGCACGGCTCACGACGAGCGTGTCCGAGTCGAGCTTGAAGTTGTGCTCGGCGTTGGCGATGGCACTCGCCAGCACCTTGCCCACCGGCTCACTCGCAGCCTGGGGGGCGAACCGCAGCACCGCCTGAGCCTCCGCGGCAGGCAGGCCGCGGATGAGGTCCACCACGCGGCGGGCCTTCCTGGGCGTGACGCGGATGTACCGCGCCTGGGCCCTGGCTTCCATCGCTGTTCCTCTCCGTACGATTCTGCTCTGCCTGCTCAGCCTCGGCGGCTGCGGCGGTCTTCCTTGACGTGGCTGCGGAACGTGCGCGTCGGCGCGAACTCGCCGAGCTTGTGCCCCACCATGGCGTCGGTGATGAACACCGGGACGTGCTTGCGGCCGTCGTGCACGGCGATCGTGTGACCGATCATGTCCGGCACGATCATGGAGCGCCGCGACCACGTCTTGATGACGTTCTTGGTGCCCTTCTCGTTCTGGACGTCCACCTTCTTCATCAGGTGGTCGTCCACGAACGGGCCCTTCTTAAGGCTACGTGGCATGACGAGCGACTCCTACCGCTTCTTCTTGCTGCGACGACGGACGATCAGCCGGTCGCTCGACTTGTTCGCCTGGCGAGTGCGGCCTTCCTTCTTGCCGGCGGGGTTCACCGGGTGGCGGCCACCGGAGGTCTTGCCCTCACCACCGCCGTGCGGGTGGTCGATCGGGTTCATGGCGACACCGCGGACGGTCGGGCGCTTGCCCTTCCACCGCATGCGGCCGGCCTTGCCCCAGTTGATGTTCGACTGCTCGGCGTTGCCGACCTCGCCGACCGTCGCGCGGCAGCGCACGTCCACCATCCGCATCTCGCCGGAGGGCATGCGCAGCGTGGCGTACTTGCCCTCCTTGGCCAGCAGCTGGACGCCGGCGCCCGCGCTGCGGGCGATCTTGGCGCCGCCGCCGGGGCGGAGCTCGATGGCGTGCACGACCGTACCGGTCGGGATGTTGCGCAGCGGCAGGCAGTTGCCCGGCTTGATGTCCGCGCCCGGCCCGTTCTCCACCCGGTCGCCCTGCTTGAGGCCGCGGGGGGCGAGGATGTAGCGCTTCTCGCCGTCCACGTAGTGCAGCAGCGCGATCCGCGCGGTGCGGTTCGGGTCGTACTCGATGTGCGCGACCTTGGCCGGCACGCCGTCCTTGTCGTGCCGGCGGAAGTCGATCAGGCGGTAGGCGCGCTTGTGCCCGCCGCCCTGGTGCCGGGTCGTGATGCGGCCGTGGTTGTTGCGGCCGCCCTTCTTGGGGAGCGGACGCAGCAGCGACTTCTCCGGCTCGTCGCGCGTGATCTCGACGAAGTCGGCCACGCTGGAGCCGCGACGCCCCGGAGTCGTCGGCTTGTAGTTACGGATGCCCATCTTTTTCGTTCATCCCTTGTCTGCTTCGGGACCTCGGCCTGCTTAGGCCGGGCCGCCGAAGATGTCGATCCGCTCGCCCTCAGCCAGGCTGACGATGGCGCGCTTGGTGTCCTTGCGCTTGCCGTAGCCGAACCGGGTCCGCTTGCGCTTGCCCGGGCGGTTGAGCGTGTTCACGTTCGTCACCTTGACGCCGAACACCGCCTCGACGGCCTGCTTGATCTGCGTCTTGTTGGCGTCCGGGCGGACGACGAACGTGTACTTGTTCTCGTCCAGCAGCCCGTAGCTCTTCTCCGAGACGACCGGCGCGATGATGACGTCGCGGGGGTCAGCGATCTTGTTCATGTGCGACCCTCCTTACTTCTTCGCCGCGCGCGAGATGAACTCGTCGTACGCCGCCTTCGTGAAGACGACGTCATCGTTCACCAGCACGTCGTAGGTGTTGAGCTGGTCGGAGACGAGCACATGCACGCTCGGCTCGTTGCGCAGGCTCTTCCAGGTCAGCTCGTCCTCGCGGTCCAGGACCAGGAGGACGCGCTTGGCCTCGGTGACCTCGCGCAGGGCCTTCAGCGCCGTCTTCGTCTTCGGGGTGTCGCCCTCGATGAGCCCGTCCACGACGTGCACCCGGCCGTACCGGGCGCGGTCGGACAGGGCGCCGCGCAGCGCGGCGGCCTTCATCTTCTTGGGCGTCTTCTGCGCGTAGTCCCGCGGCTGCGGGCCGTGCACGGTGCCGCCGCCGGCGAACTGGGGCGCGCGGGTCGAGCCCTGGCGGGCGCGGCCGGTGCCCTTCTGCCGGTACGGCTTCTTGCCGCCGCCGCGGACGTCGCCGCGGGTCTTGGTGGCGTGCGTGCCCTGGCGCGCCGCGGCCAGCTGCGCCACCACGACCTGGTGGATCAGCGGCACGCTGGTCTTCGCGTCGAAGACCTCGGCGGGCAGGTCGATGTCGAGCTTGGAGGTCACTTGCCCGTCCCCTTCACTGCGTCGCGGACCAGCACCACGCCGCCGTTGGGACCGGGAACCGCGCCCTTGATGAGCAGCAGGTTCTTCTCCGCGTCGATGGCGTGGACGGTCAGGTTCTGCACGGTGGTACGGGCGTTGCCGTGCCGTCCCGCCATGCGGAGGCCCTTGAAGACGCGACCCGGGGTCGCGCAGCCGCCGATCGAGCCCGGCGAGCGGTGCTTGCGCTGGGTGCCGTGCGAGGCGCCGAGGCCCTTGAACCCGTGGCGCTTCATGACACCGGCGGTGCCCTTGCCCTTGCTCGTGCCGGTAACGTCGATCTTCTGGCCGGCCTCGAAGACGCTGGCGGTGATCTCCTGGCCGAGTTCGTACTCGGTGGTGTCGTCAGCCCGCAGTTCGACGAGGAAACGGCGCGGCGTGACGCCGGCCTTCTCGAAGTGACCCGTGCTCGGCTTGTTCACCTTGCGCGGGTCGATCTGCCCGTACCCGATCTGGACGGCGGCGTAGCCGTCCTTCTCCTGGGTCTTGAGCTGGGTGACGACACACGGCCCGGCCTGGACGACGGTCACCGGAACGATCCGGCCCTCATCGTCGAAGACCTGGGTCATGCCGAGCTTCTCGCCCAGGACGCCCTTCCTCTGCGTACTCATCTCTCGGTGCGTCCCTTAGAGCTTGATCTCGATGTCAACGCCGGCCGGAAGGTCGAGCCGCATCAGCGAGTCGACCGTCTTGGGCGTCGGGTCGATGATGTCGATCAACCGCTTGTGCGTGCGCATCTCGAAGTGCTCGCGGCTGTCCTTGTACTTGTGCGGCGAGCGGATGACGCAGTACACGTTCTTCTCGGTCGGCAGCGGCACCGGGCCCGCGACCTTGGCGCCCGTCCGCGTCACCGTCTCAACGATCTTCTTCGCGGAGGTGTCGATGACCTCGTGGTCGTAGGCCTTGAGCCGGATGCGGATCTTCTGTCCCGCCATGGTGGCCTCGGTGTCCTTTGCTGTAGTGCCGCTGTTTACTTCAGAGTCGTGACGCGGCGGCCCGGCTTGGGGAGTCCCAGCGGCCGGGCCGCCGCGTGACGAGAGGTGTTACTTGATGACCTTGGTGACGCGACCGGCGCCCACCGTCCGGCCACCCTCGCGGATGGCGAACTTCAGGCCCTCCTCCATGGCGACGGGCTGGATCAGCTCGACGCGCATCTCGGTGTTGTCGCCCGGCATGACCATCTCGGTGCCCTCGGGGAGGTTCACCACGCCGGTGACGTCCGTGGTCCGGAAGTAGAACTGCGGACGGTAGTTGTTGAAGAACGGCGTGTGGCGGCCGCCCTCGTCCTTGGACAGGATGTAGACCTGCGCCTCGAACTCGGTGTGCGGGGTGTTGGTGCCCGGCTTGATGACGCACTGGCCGCGCTCGACGTCCTCGCGCTTGATGCCGCGCAGGAGCAGGCCGACGTTGTCGCCCGCCTGGCCCTGGTCGAGCAGCTTGCGGAACATCTCGACACCGGTGACGGTGGTCGAGGTGGACTCGGGCTTGATGCCGATGATGTCGACGGTCTCGTTGACGTTGACGACACCGCGCTCGATGCGGCCGGTCACGACGGTGCCGCGGCCGGTGATCGAGAAGACGTCCTCGATCGGCATCAGGAACGGCTTGTCGGTGTCGCGCACCGGCTCCGGCACGTTCTCGTCGACGGCGGTCATGAGCTCGACGATGGACTCGGCCCACTTCTCGTCGCCCTGCAGCGCCTGGTAGGCGGAGACGCGGATGACCGGGACGTCGTCACCGGGGAACTCGTACTCCGACAGCAGCTCGCGGACCTCGAGCTCGACGAGCTCCAGGATCTCCTCGTCGTCCACCATGTCGCACTTGTTCAGCGCGACGACGATGTAGGGCACGCCGACCTGGCGGGCCAGGAGCACGTGCTCCTTGGTCTGCGGCATCGGGCCGTCGGTGGCGGCCACCACCAGGATGGCGCCGTCCATCTGCGCCGCACCGGTGATCATGTTCTTGATGTAGTCGGCGTGACCCGGGCAGTCGACGTGCGCGTAGTGGCGGGCCTCGGTCTGGTACTCGACGTGCGAGATCGAGATCGTGATGCCGCGCTCGCGCTCCTCCGGCGCCTTGTCGATGTCCTCGAACGGCGTGAAGGGGTTGAGGTCCGGGTACTTGTCGTGGAGCACCTTGGTGATCGCCGCGGTAAGCGTGGTCTTACCGTGGTCGATGTGTCCAATGGTGCCGATGTTCACGTGCGGCTTCGTCCGCTCGAACTTGGCCTTCGCCACTGGTTGCTCCTTGTTGCGATCCTCGGCCGTCTAGACGACCGCTTCGATGTACGTCCTGGTGATCTGTGGGCAGGCCGGGGTGCTTACTCGCCCCGCGCCTTGGCGATGATCTCCTGCGCGACGTTCGAGGGAACCTCCGCGTAGGAGTCGAACTGCATCGTGAAAACAGCCCGGCCCTGGGTCTTGCTGCGCAGATCACCCACGTAGCCGAACATCTCCGACAGAGGCACGAGCGCCTTGATGACGCGCATGCCGTGCCGCTCGTCCATGGACTGGACCTGACCGCGGCGGCTGTTGAGGTCGCCGATCACGTCGCCCATGTTCTCCTCGGGCGTGGTGACCTCGACCGCCATCATCGGCTCCAGCAGCGTGGGGGACGCCTTGCGGGCGGCCTCCTTGAACGCCATGGAACCGGCGACCTTGAACGCCATCTCCGAGGAGTCGACCTCGTGGTAGGCGCCGTCCTGCAGGGTGACCTTCACGCCCACCATCGGGTAGCCGGCGAGGACACCGAACTCGGCGGCCTCCTGGCAGCCCGCGTCGACCGACGGGATGTACTCCCGCGGGATGCGGCCGCCGGTGACCTTGTTCTCGAACTCGTAGCCGTCGGACCCGCCGCCCAGCGGCTCCAGGTCGATGATCACGCGGCCGAACTGGCCCGAGCCACCGGTCTGCTTCTTGTGGGTGTACTCGACCTTCTCGACCTTGCGGGTGATCGTCTCCCGGTAGGCGACCTGCGGCTTGCCGACGTTGGCGTCGACCTTGAACTCCCGCTTCATCCGGTCGACGAGGATCTCCAGGTGGAGCTCGCCCATGCCGGAGATGACGGTCTGCCCGGTCTCCTCCTCGGTGCGGACCTGGAAGGACGGGTCCTCCTCGGCGAGCCGCTGGATCGCGGTGCCCAGCTTCTGCTGGTCGGCCTTGGTCTTCGGCTCGATCGCGACGTGGATGACCGGCGCCGGGAAGTTCATCGACTCCAGGACGATCGGGTCCTTGTCGTCGCACAGCGTCTCGCCGGTGGTGGTCTGCTTGAGACCCATCACCGCGACGATGTCGCCGGCGCCGGCGCGCTCGATCTCGGTGCGCTTGTTGGCGTGCATCCGGTAGATCTTCCCGATGCGCTCCTTGCGCTCCTTGACGGAGTTCATGACGCTGGCACCGGACTCCATGACGCCGGAGTACACGCGCACGAAGGTGAGCTTGCCCAGGTGCGGGTCGCTCATGATCTTGAACGCGAGCGCGGAGAACGGCTCGTCCTCGCTCGGCTTGCGCACGAGCACCTTCTCCTCGTCGCGGACGGCGTGGCCCTCGATGGCCTCGACGTCGAGCGGGGAGGGCAGGTAGCGGACGATCGCGTCCAGCAGCGGCTGCACGCCCTTGTTCTTGAACGCGGTGCCGCACATCACCGGGGTGAGCTTGGCGGCGACCGTCGCGCGGCGGATGCCGTCGTGGAGCTGCTCGACCGAGGGCTCGTTGCCCTCCAGGTACAGCTCCATGATCTCGTCATCGTTCTCGGCGAGGGTCTCGACGAGCTTGTCGTGCCACTCGCGCGCCGCCTCGGCGTGCGTCTCGGGGATGTCGACCGTGTCGTACATCTCGCCGAGCTTGGCCTCCTCGTTCCACACGAGGGCCTTCATGTTGACGAGGTCGATGACGCCCTTGAAGTCGGCCTCGGCGCCGATCGGCAGCTGCAGCGCGAGCGGGGTCGCGTTGAGCCGGTTCTCGATCATGTCGAGGCAGCGGTGGAACTCCGCGCCGACCCGGTCCATCTTGTTGACGAAGCACATGCGGGGCACGTCGTACCGGTCGGCCTGGCGCCACACGGTCTCCGACTGCGGTTCCACGCCGGCGACACCGTCGAACACCGCGACCGCACCGTCGAGCACCCGCAGGTTGCGCTCCACCTCAACGGTGAAGTCGACGTGCCCGGGGGTGTCGATGATGTTGATCGTGTGATCGTCGTCGTTCACGGCCCAGTGGCAGGTGGTGGCGGCGGAGGTGATGGTGATCCCCCGCTCCTGCTCCTGCTCCATCCAGTCCATGGTGGCCGCGCCGTCGTGGGTCTCGCCGATCTTGTAGCTCATCCCCGTGTAGAACAGGATGCGCTCGGTCGTCGTGGTCTTGCCCGCGTCGATATGGGCCATGATCCCGATGTTGCGGACCTTGGCCAGGTCTACACCGGTTTTGGTAGCCACTGTCGTCCTCGCGTCGTCTCGTCGTTGCAGATCGCCGGGGTTACCAGCGGTAGTGGGCGAAGGCCTTGTTGGACTCCGCCATCTTGTGCGTGTCCTCGCGCTTCTTGACAGACGCGCCAAGACCGTTGCTCGCGTCGAGCAGCTCGTTCATCAGCCGCTCGGTCATGGTCTTCTCGCGGCGCTGCCGGGCGTAGAGCACCAGCCAGCGCAGGGCCAGGGTGGTGCTGCGGGCCGGCCGCACCTCGACGGGGACCTGGTAGGTCGCGCCACCGACGCGGCGGCTGCGGACCTCCAGGGTGGGCTTGACATTGTCGAGCGCGCGCTTCAGCGTGACGACCGGGTCGTTGCCGGTCTTCTCGCGCGCGCCCTCAAGGGCGTCGTACACGATGCTCTGCGCGATCGAGCGCTTGCCGTCCAGGAGAACCTTGTTGATGAGCGCGGTGACCAGCGGCGAGTTGTACACCGGGTCAGCGATCAGCTGGCGCTTGCCAGCAGGGCCCTTGCGCGGCATCAGCTCTTCTCCTTCTTCGCGCCGTAGTGGCTGCGCCCTTGCTTGCGGTTCCGGACGCCCTGGGTGTCGAGGGCCCCGCGGATGATCTTGTACCGAACGCCCGGGAGGTCCTTCACACGGCCGCCGCGCACGAGCACGATCGAGTGCTCCTGCAGGTTGTGACCGACGCCGGGGATGTAGGCAGTGACCTCGATCCCGCTCGTCAGGCGGACACGGGCGACCTTGCGAAGCGCGGAGTTCGGCTTCTTGGGCGTCGTCGTGTAGACGCGCGTGCAGACGCCCCGGCGCTGGGGGCTGCCCTTGAGCGCGGGCGTCTTGTTCTTGGTCACCTTGTCCTGGCGGCCCTTTCGGACCAGCTGCTGGATCGTGGGCACCGCGTCTCCGTCTTCCTCGTACCGAGCCGGTAAGTCTTATTGCTGCAATCACCACCTCAGGCGAGGCTGTGACCTGCCGGTTTCCCGACCTCTCCGACCCACGCGGTCGGGCGTGTCGCCGCCTCACGGAAATACACCCGCGCGAAACCGACACAGACCGCCCGGCCCCTGAAAGGGCCGAATCAAGCCGGGGAGTAGATGCGGCGCTGGGGCTGGCCGACCGGCCTCGCCGACGCGCACGCACAGTGGCCCGCAGAGCGGGCGCAAGTGAAGAGGTTACCTATCCACAGACCAAAGTGCAAAGCGAGCGCGCACTATCGCGCGCGCCCCTGCGACGCAAGCCGTGGGACGGGTAGGGAGCCTTCTCCCTGAGACGGTAAACGACGAAATACCGACGGATGTTCCCCCACCCGGAGGCGTCCGTCCGGGGTGGGCGTCTGTCGGCATTGTGTCCCACGTTCCCGCCGCGGGGAAGACATGGGCCAACTTTTACGCCTCGGCCGCCGGCCTGCGGCGGCGCGGCCTGCGGTGAGGACCGGCGCATGGGGGACGGCCGTCAGCGGCAGCGAGACGGCCCCCGTCCGGGCCTCTCAGTGGAAGGTGCTGTCCACCGGGAGTCTCGGACGGAGGCCGTCCCCTACCGCTCTGTGACGCGCGTCATGCCCGCGCCGGTGCCGCCGCTAGATGACGAAGGCGACCACCAGGACGACGAGGATCACCACGACGGCGACGCCGCCGACGATGAGCCAGAGCATGTTCTTGCCGCCCTTGCCCTCCTCGGCGCCGGCGCCGTAGCCGCCGGGCTGCTGGCCGTACTGGCCCGGCTGCCCGAACTGGCCCTGCTGGCCGTACCCCTGCTGCTCGGGCTGGCCGAAGCCCTGCTGGCCGTACTGCTGCTGCTCGCCGGGCTGGCCGAACTGCTGGCCCTGCTGCCCGTAGCCCTGCTGCTGGTACGGCTGGCCGTACTGCTCGGGCTGCCCGAACCCGCGCTGCTGCTCGCCCGGCTGCTGCTGGCCGTAGCCCTGCTGCTGTTCGGGCTGGCCGTACTGCTGCTGCTGCCCGAACTGCTGCTGCGGCTGCTGCTGGCCCCACTGCTGCTGGCCGATGTCGAGCCGGGTGGCGTCGCCGAGACCGCCCGCCTCGGGGGCGGCGGCGTGCCGGCCCTGCGACGGGGCGGACGGGTCGAACGCCTCGGTGGGGCGCGCGTCCTCGACGCCGCTCTCACCGGGCGGCCGGTACAGGTCGTCCACCGAGGGCGAGGGGCCGGACGTCGTCGAGCCGGCGCCGAAGCCGGACTCGGGCGGCGGCACCATCATCGTCCGCTCGTGGTCGGCCTGCTCGCGGCCCTGGCCCGGCTGCGGCGCCTCCGGCGACCAGGGCTCCGGCGTCGACGGCGGCGCGGGCGCCTGCCACGGCTCGGCCGGCGGCTCCTGCCGCCGCTCGGGGCCGGTCGCGACCGGAACGTCGGTGCCGGGCGACCAGTGCAGCGTCGCCTGGTCGTCGATCGCGGGCCGCTGCGGCTGCTCGGGCTCGGGCGCGCCGGTGCCGGGACCGGGGACGATCACCGTGCGGTCGCCGATGCCCTCCTGCGGCTGCTCGGGCTGCGGGAGCGACTGCTCGGCGGGCGCGGGCGGGGCGGCGGGCGGCTCGGGCGGCGCGAACTGGCCGGGCTGGCCGTACTGCTGCTGCCCGTACGGCTGCTGCGGGTACCCGGACTGCTGCTGCGGAGGCTGCTGCCCGTAGCCGGGCTGCGGCTGGCCGTACTGCTGCTGCTCGCCCGGCGGGACGTACTGCTGCGGGTCCTGCGGGGGCGTGAAGCCGCCGGGGCCACCCGGGCCGCCGGGCGAGCCGTAGGCGGGCGGCTGCCCGTACTGCGGCTGCTCCTGCGGGGCGCCGTAGGGCTGCGGGGGCGGCGGCGGAGGCTGCTCGCCGAACTGCGGCATCGGCTGCTCCACCATGGTGGGCGGCGGCGGAGGCGGCGCGGGCCGCTCCTCCTCGCGCGGCTCGGGCGGCGGCGCGGGCGCGCCGGGCTGGCCGGGCTGGCCGCCGAGCTGCGGGGCGCCGAACACCACGGTGCGGTCCCCGAGCGGGCGGGCGGGCGGCTCCTGCCGCTCCTGCGCCTGCTGCCCCTCGTCCTCCGGCAACGGCCTCTGCGGTCCCTGCGTGCCGTCGTTCTCGGTCATCGTCGGGCTCCTTCAGCGCCGTCGGTCCGGGGCTCCTCAGCTCCCGGGGGCCCGGAGGCGGGCGGCGCTTGTCGCCGCCTCCGAACCTTCACCCATGTCACCACGTGGCGGTCTTGCCATGCGTGGGCGTTCTCGTCCACAGCCTGCCCCGATCGCCCGCAGGATCGCAAATCACCACCCCTGATAGACGCCGACCGCCCCCGGGCAGTTCCCGGCCCGGGGGCGGGTTCGTCCCGCCTCGTCAGGAGTGCCCGGAGACCGCGTGCGGACGGTACGGGGCCTCCAGTCGCGCCACTTCCTTCTCGTCCAGTTCGAGGCGCTCCGCGGCGATCGCGTCGTCCATGTGAGTGAGTTTCGTCGCTCCCACGATCGGCGCGGTCACCCCGGGCCGTCCGAGCAGCCACGCGAGCGCCACCCGCGCGGCCGGGACGCCCCGCTCCCCCGCGACCTCGCGGACGGCGTCGACGACGTCGAAGTCGTCGTCGGTGTAGAGGCCGTCGCCGAAGGCATCGTTCCGGGACCGGACGGTCTTGCGCTCGCCGCCCCGCTCCCGGTTCCCGGCGAGCATGCCGCGCGCCAGCGGGCTCCACGGGATGAGCCCCACCCCCTGGTCGACGCAGAGCGGGTTCATCTCCCGCTCCTCCTCTCTATAGAGGAGGTTGTAGTGGTTCGCTTCATGCACGAACACTTACGGAGGTAGGAATGCCCTCGTCCGGCTCGCTGATCCCGGTCGTCTCCTACGCACGCATCTCTGCCGACATCCGGCGGGACTCCCACGGCGTCAAGGACCAGCACAAGGCCAACCGGGAGACTGCGGCCCGCTACGGCTGGACGGTGGTCCACGAGTTCACGGACAACGACAAGTCGGCGGCCAAGTTCGAGGTCGTCCGCGACGACTTCGAAGCGATGTTGACCGCGCTGCGGGCGAGCCGTCTCCCGGACGGCACCCATATAGAAGGTGTGGTGATCCTTGCCGAGGATCGTCTAGCGCGGCGGCCCGGCGACTACGAACGGTTCGTTGAGGCGTTCACCTACCAGGACAACCGGGTGTTCGCTGACCAGCGAGGGCCCAAAGACCTCTACAGCGAAGACGTAGAGAGCATGGGTCTGTTCGGGGCGGTCATCTCCAAGATGGAGGTGCGCAAGATGCAGCGTCGTATGCGGCGGTCGCATCGGGCTCGTGCGGAGGAGGGGCGGCCGGTCGGCGGGCCTCGCCCCTTCGGCTGGAAGGACGACCGGCTGACCCTCGAACCGCGTGAGGCCGAGCTACTGGCCCAAGCGGTCAAGGACTTCCTGAGCGGACGGTCCGTCCACTCGATCGTCCGGGACTGGCAAGACAGGGGTGTGAAGACGGCGCGCGGCAACGAGTGGAGCGTCCGGTCTCTCAAGGTCGCGATGTGCAGTCCCCGCGTCTGCGGGTGGCGTGAGATCCACGGCGAGTTGGTTCGCGGGGCGGACGGCACGCCCGTTCAAGGGCAGTGGGAACCGATCGTCACCCCTGAACAGTGGTCGGCCGTCCGGGCGGTCTTCGAGAGCCGCAAGGGGCACTTCGTAGGACGTGACATGAAGATCGGGCGTGCGCACCCCGCCGACTACCGGGACCACACCTATCTACTGTCAGGCATCCTGCGCTGCGGACGGCGACTCCCGGACGGGAAGCTCTGCAACACGCCTCTTCGCGCCAACCCTCAGAAGGATGGGCGGCACACCTACACCTGCCTCAGCCGCTCCGAAGGCGGGTGCGGCGGTGTCTCCCGGCGCGGTGACCTGGTGGACATGTTCATCTCTGAGGCGGTCTTGGCCAAGCTCGAAGAGGCGTCGTTCTCCTCCGGCCCTCAAGATCAGGAGTGGCCTCGGGAGGCTGAGCTCAAGGACGTCGAAGCCCAGTTGGACGCGCTGACCCGCCAGTGGAACGCGCGACAGGTCACCAATGACCTGTTCTTCAAGCTGGTGCCTGGGCTGGAACAGCAGATCAACCAGCTTCGCGCCGAGAAGAACAAGCATGAAGCGGCGATCGCAGCGAAGGCAGCGCGGGACGACACGAACGCCTCCGAGGTGCGGCGCCGTTGGTACCTCTCCGAGGAGGAGGGCGGCTTTCCGATCTCGGTGAAGCGGACCTACATCCGCTCGGCCCTGCACGCGGTGATCATGTACCCGGCGGGCAAGGGCAACAAGAAGTTCGACCCTGACCTACTCGACCCGGTCTGGCGCAACGACTGACAGCCGGTCAACGTCCGCAAGCGAGCCCCGCCCATCATCGGTGCGGGGCTCGTCAGCGTGTTAGGCCGCGTAGGTGTTCAGTACCTCGCGGACTTCGGGCACGTCGCCGTACGGCTCCAGCTTGGTGAGGACGACCCCATTTCGCTGGGCCGTCCGGTCGCTGGCGAAGTCGGCCGAGAGGTCGAGCATCCGCCGCGCGGTCCCGGCGGCCTCCTCCGGCTCGTTCGCGTCCACCAGGGCCACGGCGAGCCACGAGAGATACAGCGCCAACTCTCGTGTGTGTGTCGAGTCGTACCGGCTGAGTACCTCTTGCAGGAGTGGCACGGCGCGCAACGGCTTGCGAAGTTCCGTGTAGACGCGGGCGTCCATCACGTCGAGTTCCTCGGGCGAGACCCAATACGCCCACTCGGGCGACTCCTGCGAGTCCTCGCCAGCCATCGCCTCATGCGCCTCCGCGAGAGCGCGCATCGCTGGTTGGGCGTCGCCTGTCTTGGCATGTGCCCACGCGACTCGGTCAAGGTAGAGCGCGCGGGCCTTGGCCGGTGCGTCCGGTCCTGCCTCGTCCAGCGCGGCACGGGCGAGACTGACGCCGTCGTCTTCGTGGTCGGTGTTGGAGAGCTGATAGGCCAGACTCCCGGCAAGGTTGCCCACGAGAGCCAGGTCCCCGGCCTCTCTGGCGGCTGAGACTCCGAGCCGGTAAGCGCGTGCGGCCTGGTCGTGCTCGCCCGCGTCGCTGGCGATCCATCCCGTGATCTGGGCTATCTCTCCAATGCTGCTGAGAAGCGAGCGGCCGGTCTCCTCGGAATGCGTCGTCTCGCGGTAGAGCCGAACGGCTCCGTCCAACTCCCGGAGCGCGGGGGCGAGTAGATCACCACCGGCTATGACGTCGTCGGCGAGCCGTAGGCCGTGCGCACGGTCGGCGAGCGCGGCCGCCGTGGTGGCTCCGACCCGGCGGCCTGCACTGCTGGCCACCGGTCCAAGGTCGACACTGTCGGGCAGGAAGTAAGCGAGCGCCTCGGCCGGACTGCGCAACTCCGTGCCGATGTCCTCGCCTCGCGCATGGGCTGCTGCTCGCTCAAGAGTGTCGAGCGGCACGCTTAGGGCCGTCGCTAGGGCGGGGAGCCACACGTCAGGAAGGCGCTCGCCTCGTTCCCATCGGCTGATCTCGTGGCGGGTCACTGAGGCGGTGCCAGAGATCCGGCAAAGCGTCTCCGCTAACTGCCGCTGGCTCTTGCCCGCGTCTCGGCGCAACCTTGCGAGGTACGCGCCGAACCGCTTGCGTTTCGCGTCGCCCACGCTGGCCCCCTCTCTCCCTCAAGTCTGGCCCCTCCCAGGCCCCCTGTCTGGTGCCTCTGGGGGACCCGGTGAGAAAGACAAGCTCAGAGCCATGGAAACGCGGCGTGCATCGCCGGTCAACCTTGATCGGCGCCTGCCTCGCCCGGTCCATCCCCCGGCCCTGCTGAAAGGACAGTCCATGGCAACGGAGACAACTGAGGTGACGGAGGTGCGGCGGCTGCGTATCTGGGCATTGGCACAAGCGCTCAAGTCGCACGGGTACGCGGTGGAGGTGGCCGAGTCCGACCCGCTGCTGGCCGTCCCTGTCGCGTTCGGGTCGCCGGTAGTGGTGCGCTGCGATCGGCGGGCGGTCTGCGGTGGCGAACTGTGGTTCACGTTCTCCGGTGGCGGTGCGATCGCTCCGGCCGATGACGCCCACGTGCACGACGTGGTCGTGGCGGTGAAGGGCAAACTCGCCGGACAGGCCGATGGGTGACCAAGGATTAGTGACCTGGTACGGGCGGGCCACGGGGATGTGGTGGGCATTGGTCCCCTCGCCAGACGGGGCGCGACTGGTGGAAGCCGCGAACCCTCGCGAGCTTCGGACAGCGATCGAGAACCCTGCGGCGTGGCCATGGCCTCAACACAAGTTCCTCCTCGCTGCCGCCGTTCGTGCGTGTGCTGGAGACGCGACCGAACATGGAAGGCGGGAAGATCGTGGGCCAAGTGCGCCCTCTGAGTGTCCAGGTGGAGCGGCATGTCCTGCGGTGGCGGACCCACCGGGGCGGTGCCACGGCAGAGCGGTATCTGACTCTGCTTGCCGCCGCGCTGGGGCCTCGGGGGTGGCGGCTGGTGCGGCTCTATCGCGCCCAGGGGTTCCCGGTGCCGCTGCTGTGGGTCTACGCCAGCGGCCCCGATGATCACGTCGGGCTCGGCGTCCTGGCCTTGGCCGTTTCGGGCGGTGCGTGGGGCTACCACGCTGCCGAGCATGGGCGACGCGGCTATCTGGCTCCCTGCGGCGACGCGAAAGCAGCGGCCGACCAGGTTGACGCCCTTCTCAAGCACCGCATGTTTCCCGGCACCTGGTAGGCCGCGTGAGGGGTGACCACCGTGGGGTGGGCTCCGGGAGGTTGCTCCTCGTCCTGATGATGACGCGCGTGGCTCTGTTGCGAACCACAGACCGCTGCGCGTCGTCGTCTGCCCCGCCTCTCTGCTTCCCCCGGAGTAGAGAGGCGGGGCCACTTATGACCGCTGAGTTGAGGGCCGCGGCTTCCCTTGCGTGCTGGCATGGTCGGGGCCGGTCGATGGCCGTAGGCCACCCCGTAGGGGCGACCGGAGGGAGTCAGCCGGCGCCGTTGCGGCAATTCCGTCTCAAGCGTCGCCCGACCTGGAAGCCGCTGCCCGGCACCTGTGCGACAAGCCGCCGCGCGGGGCCTGCCTCGGCTTGCGCGCTGCGGGACGGGCGGGCCGTCCACGGCAGGGCGGGGCGGTGGTCGGGGCCGCGCCGCGAACGGCCCCCAAGGCCGCACGCGCAAGGCGCGGCGGCCGTCCACGGTCCCGCCCTGCGGTGGACGGGCCCAACCCCGCTCCCGCCCCGCGCCCTCCCCTGACGAGATCAGTCCCTGAGCGTCGGATGTGCCGCGCGTTGAAGCTGGACGGTTCCGGACTTGCACGGGGGCGGGGCCTCGTAGCCTTGACCGGCGGACGGGCAGCACCTGCCTGCCCGCAATGGCCCGTCGCGAGGCCCCGCGAGGGGTCCCCGTGCAAGTCGGGAACCGGCCAGCGGCGCCCCACCCCAAGCGAACGAATATGGCCGAGCCATTCGCCCGGCGTCCCTCGCAAGCTCATCCGGGCCCTCGGCGCATTCACGCCGCCCGGAGCGCACGCCTTGAGTGCGAAGGCCGAGGGTTGCGTAATGCCGCCCCACGCCCACCCCAGGATGATGGGCGACACGCCGACCGCTGATCGATGTGGAGACCACACTGCACCGTAGGCTAACCCTCAGCTTGGCGTCTTGATCATCTCTTACCTCCTGTCGAGTACCCGTATACGGCACTCGATCACGAGAGGAGGTGAGCACCAAGTGGGGGATGACCCTCGCTGGTGGCGAAGTCGCCGGGCATGGTTAGAGGCGGCACCTGACGCACTGGTCGTCGCGGCGGCTGTGATAGAGCTGTTCCGCGTCGTATTTGGTCAGTAGCGCCAGGCACCGCCACCGCTAATCCGGGGTCGCCTGGCACCCAGCCAGGCGGCTCCGTCTTCCGTGACACGACCGCATGGCGCTAAGTCATGTGCACACGCCCAAGATACATCCGACCAGGATTCCCCCCTCGGCTCCTCCAGGGCGTGGCGCCAAATTCATGTATTGTTTTATCCGTCGATGCACGTGCATTAGCACGTGCATCGAACCTGAGGCAGCCTCACAGAGGCTGCCCGGGCGAAGCTCGCGGCAATCCCCTCACCGTGTACCGGCTGACAGGCTCCTGACCGCCGATCACGCGGGCCGCGTAGCGGCCCTTGACCTTGTAGTGAAACTCCTCGACGCCGGGTGGTCTGGGCTAGCTCGCCTTGCTGTCCTCGTCACGCTCGGTGAGCTGATTCCTGATGGCTCTCGCCTTCTGAACCCGGTTGCGGGCCTGCTCTGCCCAGAAGTGCTCTCCATGCATGAGGCCGCTTCCGAGGTACTTCCATTGGCCGGTGGTCACGGTGGCGCGGTTGGGGTCAAGCTCGGGTTGTCCTGCGGCCTCGCGGGCTGCTTGGGCGGCGTGGTCGGCGCGAGCCTGGCGTAGCTGGGTGAGTGTGACCGAGTAGCGGCGCGACTTGGAAGAGAAGTGCCCGCCGTACCCCAGCATGTGAGCCCAGTTGCGTAGCCGTAGGTCGTGGTACTCGGGTAGGTCGGCCAGTGCGAAGCACGTCCAGATCATGCGGCGGGCGTGCTCGGACACCTTCAACGAGTTGATCTGTGTCGCGTACCGGATGGGGCGGTCTACCGTGCCGGAGTCTTCGGCGCCCTTGGTGGCGTACTTGGCGATGTAGCGGGCCACGTGCTTGTCGGCGATGCCGTCCAGGTCGGCGGCCACCTGGATGGACTGGGTGTCGAGCTGGCGCCCCCAGCGCAGCATGAGCGGCGGGCTTGTCCCGTCCGGGTGCGCGGCTGGGACCTCGACCTGCGCGGCGGCCGTGCGAAGGGTGCGCTCCAGTAGTTCGGAGGTGGCCCATGCGGGCGGCGGTTGGTCGGGGCCGTCCGGTCCGTCCAGGCGCACCACCGCGTGGAAGTGGATCAACCCGCGTCGCTGGTACTCGATGACACGGGCATACGACACGCGGGCCTGCTCGCGTAGGGCCTTGTGGGTGATGCCCAACTCGGCGGTGATCAGCCTCGGGACGGTGAGGGTGAGGCGTCGCCAGAGTTCGGGCGCGTGGGCATTCCACAGGACGGCGGCCGGGTAGTCGTAGCAGTCTCGGCAGATCGGCTGCCCTGCCTGCGGGTCGTCGGCCTCGTGTCGCGCTCGGCATCCTTCCGGGCGGCCGTGCGGACACACCGGGTCGTCCCGGCGGGGGCGGCACGGCTGGGGCTTCCCGGCCTTCTCCCGGCGCGCGTGAACGGCACCGAACGAGGGTGCGGTCAGGGTGAGGAACACTCGCGGGTGCTGGCTGACCTCCTCCGGGACGCCCTTCCCTCCGGTCAGGCCGGAGATGATCAGGTGATAGGTGTCGTCCCGGTAGACCTCGGCGCACGCGGCGCAACGGGACGCACGGCGGTTCCCGCACGCAGTGATCAGGAACCCGGTCGGCTCGTCGGCGGTCGAGTACGACTCGATCAACTCGCCGGTCTCGCCGTCCAGCGTGATCCGCTCGCCGCGTAGCCGTACCGGCTGCTCGCACCCTCCGGCGGACTTGATCATCTGGTGCCAGCGGTCGAAGTCCGGCATGGCGGCGCGCTGGACGGCGGCGTCTAGTTCGGGCGGTAGTTCGGGCATCTGTGGGGCGCTCATGCCGCGTCCCGCAGCGTCTCGGGGGCCTGGTCGTCCTCGGCCTGGTCCTGCTCTGCCGGGTCACCTTCGGGGGACAGCGCCAACCCGAAGATCATTCCAACCTGCCGCCACTTGGCGTCTGACCAGTGCGGCGATGTGCTGGCCTGACGCTTGCCCCATGCGATTGCTTCCGGGCTGGGCCTCAACCCGTGACTCCTCTCCCTGGCTACGGCTAGGGAGCGCGCGGCGATCTCCGGGACTGAAGACACTCCGACCTACGGGCAGGCTGACGCCTACTCGTTCTTGTCGGTGCTTCGCGCGAGTGGCCTTCTTCATGTGCCGTGTTAGCCAGGGCTGTTCGTTTTAGGTAGCTATTCGCGGGACGAGTCCCGCCCGGGCGCGCACCCGGTCTTACGTGCCAAGAGCCCACCTTGGCGATCTGTGTATTTAGTGTTTTGCGGCTTTCCGCTTGGATCGAGGTACCTCACGGGACCTCCGCGACGGGAGCCGACCCCGTCCGCCACTCGCTTGTCTCGGAGTCACTGGATGCGGCTCCGGCCTCAACTGTGCCACGCGCACGCGGAGATCAAACCTGCGAAACCCCTGCGCCCGTCGGGGTTCCGAGTGTGTGCGGTTGTCCGTTGGTGACCGCTGGCGTCCGGTGGCGTCCGGTGGTGACTGGTGACATATGGCCACACCCGAAAAGAAAGTGACGCACATCACAGGATGTGCGTCGGATCGCTACGCGGGGAGTGTCACTCTTCGTGGTCGGCAGCAAGGTTGATCAAACCTGCATGAAGTGAAGTACTATTTGTAGTGGTTCTGCATTGAGACGAACTTCGTCCAGCCGTGTGTCTCGGCGGTGTGCTGGGCCTTGGCGAACTGCCACGCGTACATGCTGGACGCCCCGATGTAGCGCGCCTTGCCCGCCCGCACCACGTCGTGCAGGGCCTCCATGGTCTCCTCGATGGGCGTCTCGTAGTCCCAGCGGTGGATCTGGTAGAGGTCGACGTAGTCGGTGCCCAGCCGCCTGAGCGAGGCGTCGATGCCGGCCATGATGTGCTTGCGGGACAGCCCGCGGTCGTTGGGCCCGTCCCCCATGGGCATGCAGACCTTGGTGGCCAGGACGTAGTCGTCGCGCCGGGCGAAGAGCTTCGGGAGCAGGCGCCCGGTGATCTCCTCGCTCACGCCCAGCGAGTAGACGTCGGCGGTGTCGAAGAAGGTGACCCCGCCGTCGACGGCCCGCCGGACGATCGGCTCCGCCTCGTCCTCGCCGAGCGCCCACTTGCGCACCGCGGGGTCGCCGTAGCTCATCATCCCGAGGCAGATCCGCGAGACCTTCAGTCCGGTGGTGCCGAGCCGTACCTGTTCCATGGGCAACTCCTCTCAACCCCTCCACGGTGCCGCGCCGCCCCGCGCATCACCACCCCCGCCGGCCGACTTCCGCGCCCGTCCCGCGACGGCCGCAACCGGGGCGGGGGCTTCGGGAGAGAGGAGGGTGTCAGCATCCTCTAGGCCCGGAGAGGCACTCCATGAAGACACGCGCATGCACGCGGTGAGCCGTGCCGAGGGCGAACAGCTGGACGATTCCCGGATCGTCGCCGCGTCGCTGGACGACCCCGAGGCGTTCGGCGAGTTGTTCCGCCGCCACGCGCCGCGGCTGCACGCCTATATAAAGCGGCGGCTGGGGCCGGCCCTCGCGGACGACCTGGTGTCGGAGGCGTTCGCGACCGCGTTCCGGCAGCGGGCGAGGTTCGACGGGCGCCGGGAGTTCGGCGCCTGGCTGTGGGGCATCGCCGCCAACCTGATCGCCCGGCACCACCGCCAGGAGACCCGCATGTACCGGGCGTTCGCCCGGACCGGGACCGACCCCGCCGAGGACGGCGTCGCCGACGTGGCGAGCGACCGCGCGTCGGCCGCCGCGCTCGGGCCGGGCCTCGCGAAGGCGCTCGCGTCGCTGAACGCGCAGGAGCGCCACGCCGTCCTGCTGCTGGCGTGGGCCGAGCTGTCCTACGCCGAGATCGCGACGACGCTCGACCTGCCGCTCGGCACCGTCAAGGCCAAGATCCACCGGGCCCGGAAGAAGCTCCGCAAGGCCCTTCCCCAGGAGGAGACCCATGGATGAGCTCGACGCCCTGCGGGGCATGCGGACGGCGCTGGCCGAGGAGGAGAGCCCGGAGCGCCTCGCCCTGCGCACCGACTGGCGGAGCGGCCCCCGGGAGCGGCCCCGGCGCGGCCTGAAGATGCCGCTGATCGCGGTCGCGGCGACCGCCGCCGTCACCGCCGGGGCGGTCACCGCCGTCGTCCTGCAGCCCGGAGAGGACCCGGCCCCCGGCCGGCACGGGACCACGGTCATCACCCCCGGGAACGCCCTGCTGGTGGCCGCGACCAACGCGCAGAAGGCGCCCAATGGGCGCTACTGGCACACCAAGACCGTCATGGGCGACGTCTACGCGGTCGGCAAGAGCGCGTCGGACCACTACAAGGTGGATTCGCGGCAGGGCAATGAGACGTGGATCGACGCCGCCGGGCTCAGCCGCCTCACCCACATCGACATGCCCGACGTCCCCCTCACCGCGCAGGACAGGGAGAAGTGGAGGGCGGCGGGTTCGCCCGAATGGGTCACCATTCCGAACCCGGAAGGAGGAGACGCCGAGTTCCGCCTGGACATGGCGGAGCGCACCGGTGGCCGTGTGCCGTGGCCGGCGTCCGTCGAACGGTTCTACGGCATGACGCCGCGCCAGATCGCCGAGCTGCCCACGAGCCCGGAGGAACTGGAGAAGGTGCTGCTGAACCTCAAGGGGCACTGGCACGCCGTCTCGACCGACGGTGAGAGGGAGGAGCCGATCCGCGCCCTGCGGGGGCAGGAGCGGATCCGGGCGCTGAGCGACGTGGCCGGGACCCTGCTGTCCACCGCGCCCGCGCCGCCCGCGGTGCGCGCGGCGGTGTTCCGGATGCTGGCGGGCCTGCCCGGCGTCAAGGCCGAGGGCCCGGCGACCGACCCGCTCGGCCGGCCCGGGACGGCGGTGTCGCTGCCGCTGAAGACGACCGCGCCGCTCGGCCTGTTCACGGCGCCGAAGCAGCTCGGCACCTACCGGCGCCAGTTCATCGTCGCCCCGGACACCGGTTCGCTGCTGGCGATCCGCGACCTGGTCGCGACCCCGCCGCACGGCAGCCGGCCGCTCCCCCCGGGCGACAACGGCAAGCCGCGCTCCTTGAAGGCGGAGAACATGCCCGACCGCTTCCACAAGCCCGGCGAGCTGGCCGCGTACAAGGCGTTCGAAGTCGCCGAATGGACCAACGCCCAGCCCCCGCGCTGACCCTTGCCTGAAGGGCCCGTCCCACCCGGGACGGGCCTTCCGCATGCGGCGGGCCTGTGGAGCCGTGGCTCGGCTCAGTCCCACCAGAACGACCAGGTGTTCACTCCTTGGATCGCCTTCGCGTACTCACGCAGGGTCTCCGACCCCTGCTGGACGTTGTCGGGGCAGAAGGCGAAGTGCTCCGCGGCCACGTGCAGGGCGTGCTCCTCGGTGACGGGCGGCGCGGCGACGCTCACGTCCAGCGTGTCGAACCCGACCCGGACCGCCCGGACCCCGAACCGGTCCTCCCAGCTCCGCAGCATCGCCGACAGCGGGGACGGCGGATGGTGGTTGACCGGCCCCTGCCAGCCCATGATCGCGAGGGTGTCGGCGCTCCGGGCCGCCGCGACCAGGCCGAAGGGTTCGAGGTCCTCGAAGTCGTAGCCGATGTCCTCCTCGCCCTCCTCGTCGGCGGCCCATTCGTCCCATTCCGCGCGCATGAACTCGGCCGGGTCGCACCGGTCGATCTGCGCCGCCGATTCCGGGATCACGTCTCCGACCGTCCAGGGGGCTCCCGGGGTCCCGAACGTGCCGGGCACCAGGAGCAGCGGCCAGAGCCCCAAGGCCGGGTGAGCCGCCCGCAGCCGGCGCCACAGGTCGGCGGAGGCTGGCGCGTCGCTCAGCCAGTACGCGGGTCGCTCGACGGGTGGCAGGCCGAAATCCGTGTACGTCGGCGCGAACGGCCGGACCAGACGCCCGGCAGGAAGCCCGAGCTCAAGGGCACGCCCATCCGCACCATGGGTGAACAGGGCGGCGAGGTCGGTCATGCCCGGTGATGCTGGCACTCGCGTCGGACATTCCGGCGGTCAGCGGTCGGTCTTCCAGGGGTGGTCCGTGGCGGGGTGCCGTGGGTGAGGATGTGCCGGACGATGCGGAGCGCGTCCGGCAGTGGGACCGTGTCCTCGTCCGGGTACTCGTCGTGCTGGCCGTTGGACAGGACGAAGCCGTCGCTCCAGCCGTCCGCTCCAGGGCTCACCGCGTGCTCGCCGGGGTCGCCTTCACCGTCCAGCAGCATGACCATCGCCCGCCGCGTGTTGGTCACGACGGCGAGGAGCCTGCCGGACGAGCTGGTCAGCCAGAATTCGAGCGTTCCCCGTCCAATCCTCGCGCGTAGCTCGTCTATCGCCGCGTCGGGGGTGAGCGGTGCGGCGCCGTCGAATCTCCACGACTCGGTCACTGTCACACCTTCTCTCTGCGGCCGGGCATGAGCGGGCTCAGCGTACGAGTGATGAGTTGTTGCGCCCGCTTGCGTCATACCTGTGATGGAAGGCAACGAGGGAAGGATGACGCGATGAGGGCGGACACGTGGCTGGAGGAGCTGAGCGTGAGCGGTCTGGGCGAGGTCGACGAGCCGGCGTTCACGGGGCTGGCGGAGCGGCACCGGCGGGAGCTGCACGTGCACTGCTACCGGATGCTCGGGTCGTTCGAGGACGCCGAGGACACCGTGCAGGAGACGTTCCTGCGCGCCTGGCGGCGGCGCGAGACCTTCGAGGGGCGGTCGACGTTCCGGGCCTGGCTGTACCGGATCGCCACCAACGCCTGCCTGGACCTGCTCGCCAAGCGCCGCCCGGAGCCCGCGAGCGGCGGTGAGGTGCCGTGGTTGCAGCCCTACCCGGACCGGCTGCTGGACGAGCTGCCCGCGGGCGACGCGGACGAGCCGGAGGCCGTCGCCCTCGCGCGGGAGACGATCGAGCTGGCGTACCTGGTCGCGGTCCAGCACCTGGCGCCGCGCCCGCGGGCCGCGCTGATCCTGCGGGACGTGGTCGGCTGGCCGGCGAAGGACGTCGCGGAGCTGCTGGGCGACTCGGTCAACTCCGTGAACAGCGCGCTGCAGCGGGCCCGCGCCGGCATGCGGGAGCACCTGCCCGCCGAGCGGCAGGACTGGACCGGCGGCGAGGAGGACACCGGGACGCGCGAGGTGGTGCGCCGCTTCACCGAAGCCAGCGTGGCCACCGACATCAACGCGCTCGCCGCCCTGCTGCGCGACGACGTCCGGTGCTCGATGCCGCCCACTCCGGGCCTGCAGGTCGGCCGCGACGCGGTGGTGAACGACTGGGTCGAGGACGGCTTCGTGGGCATGACGGGCCTGCGCGCCGTCCCCACCTCCGTGAACCGGCAGCCCGCCCTCGGCTTCTACCAGTGGCGGGAGCGTGAGGGCGCCTACCTGCCGCTGACGATCGACGTCCTGCGCATCACCGGCGGCGCGATCAGCGAGATCACCACGTTCCACGCCGACCAGTTCCCGCGCCTCGGGCTGCCCGAGCGCCTGCCGGCCGACGGCACGGAGTAGCCCCGCCCTGCGCAGCCCCCGCCGTCGCACGGCGCGGGGTGCGCTTCGCCCCCCTTTGTGTCAGGCACTGTGCCAGGCACCGCCCGTTGGAGGACGGCATGAACGTCATCGCAGCCCCCGCATCGCCCCACCGATTCCGCAGACTCACCGGTACCGGCCTCGTCGCCGCGCTCGCGGCGATGGCGGCCACCACCCTCGCCGCCGCACTCGCTCAGGCCGGCGGCGTCGACTTCGAGATCCCCGACGGCGGCGAGCAGATCCCGCTGCCCGGGTTCGCCGTGGTGACCGGGTTCTTCTCGGTCGTGGGCATCGCCATCGCCGCCGCCCTCCTCCGCTGGAGCGCTCGTCCCGCCGCGCGGTTCGTGTGGACGGCGGTATCGCTGACGGCGGTCTCGTTGGTCCCGCCTCTCGTCTCGGGGGCGAGCACCGCCACCACCGCGACCCTCCTCGTGCTGCATCTCGTCCCCGCGGCGGTGATGATCCCCGCGCTGGCGCGCGGCCTCCGCGTCCCCGGCGGCCGGACGGGATATCCCTCGCACGACTGAGGCGATCATGCCCGGTCCGGCCGCGATACTGGGTGAATGTCCGATCGGCTCCGTGGTTTCGGTCTCTCCCCGCGCGCGGGGGCCGGCCGTCTCGTGGACGTGCTGGTCGCCGCCGCCGTCGCGGTGCCGGTGTTCGTGCCGTTCGCCACGGCGCCGGAGGTGTCGCCGCTCGGCGTGGTGTTCAACCTCGGCACGGTCGTGCCGCTGGTGTGGCGGCGGCGGGCGCCGTTCGCGGTCGCGCTGGCCGTGGCGTCCTTCGCCATGGCCGTGTCGCTGTACGACCGGCCCGGCCAGGCGTTGCAGTACGGCGCGCTGGTGGCCGTCTACACGCTCGCCGACCTCGGGCGGTACCGCTGGCAGCGCTGGGGCTTCATCGCCGTGCTCGTGGCGACGATCCCGCCCGGCGCGCTGCTCATCAAGGACAACGACGCGGCCGAGTTCATGTTCACGCTGCTCCTGCCCATGACGGCGTTCCTGCTGGGGACGCTGGCACGGACCGCGCGGGAGCGGTCGGACGCGCTGGTGGAGCGCTCGGCGCAGCTCGAACGCGAACGCGCGGCCGAGGCGGCGCGGGCGGCGGCGGAGGAGCGGTCCCGCATCGCCCGCGACATGCACGACGTGCTCGCGCACGCCGTCAGCATCATGGTCGTGCAGGCCGAGGCCGGTCCGGTGGTGGTCCGCACCGATCCCGACCGGGCGGAACGGGTCTTCGACGCCATCGCCGACGCGGGCCGGGACGCGATGGCCCAGCTGCGCCGCACGCTGGGCGTCCTCAAGGAGGAGCAGGACCACGGCGTCCGCGCGCCGCAGCCCACCATCGGCGCGCTGCCGGAGCTGGTCGAGCACGTCGACCGCACGCAGGTCCGGGTGCGGCTCACGGTGGAGGGCGCGAGCCGCGCGCTCCCCGCCGACGCCGATCTGGCGGCCTACCGCATCGTCCAGGAGGCGCTCACGAATACGGTGAAGCACGCCAACGCGCGGGAGGCCGAGGTCCGGCTCCGCTGGACCGACCACGAACTGGAGATCACGGTGACCGACGACGGGCAGGGCGGTGGCGGCGCCGACGCGGGATGGCGGCGCGGGGGCAGCGGCCTCATCGGCATCCGGGAGCGCGTCGCCGCCTGCGGCGGGACGGCCGAGGCCGGTCCCCGGCCGGGCGGCGGGTTCCGCGTCCTGGCGCGGCTCCCCTTCGCGGCGGTGACCGCGTGATCCGGGTCGTGCTCGCCGACGACCAGGAGCTGGTCCGCAGCGGCTTCGCCATGATCCTGGACGCGCAGCCCGACATCGAGGTGGCGGGCGAGGCGGGCGACGGGTCCGCCGCGATCGCCGCCGTGCGCGAGCACGCGCCCGACGTGGCGCTGCTCGACATCCGCATGCCGGGCCTGGACGGCATCGAGGCCGCGAAGGTCGTGTGCGCCGAGACCCCGACCCGCGTGATCATGCTGACCACGTTCGACCAGGACGACTACGTCTACGACGCGCTCTACGCCGGTGCGAGCGGGTTCCTGCTGAAGGACGTGCGCCGCGACGACCTGGTGCACGCGGTGCGGGTGGTGGCGGCGGGGGATTCGCTGCTCGCGCCCGCCGTCACCCGGCGCCTCATCTCCGACATCACCCGGAACCGCCCGCGCTCGGGCGCGACCGCCTCCGACCGCCTGTCGGTGCTGACCGAGCGGGAGCGCGAGACGCTGCGGCTGCTCGGCCGCGGCCTGTCGAACGCGGAGATCGCCGCGGCGATGGTCGTCAGCGAGCACACGGTGAAGACGCACGTGAGCAACGTCCTGTCCAAGCTCGGCATCCGCGACCGCGTCCAGGCCGTGATCGTCGCGTACGAGACCCGGCTGATCGAGCCCTCCTGAGCGGACGTCTCCCTCACGCGAGGGAGCCGGGCCCCGGTCCTCCCCCGCGCGACCGATGCCCGAAGACCGCTCGCGGCGGCGATCCGCCGGGAACCCCTCTCCTCCGAGGATCGAGATCACCAGAACGCAGGTCTCGAACTCCGGGAGAACCGCATGTCCAGGATCGCCTTCCACCTCGCCCCCGCCCTCATGCTCGCCTATGGGGTCGTCCGGCTCATCGACGGCCGCGACGGGCAGCACGGGCCCGGCCCCGCCTGGACGGTCGGCCACGTGCTCTTCCTCGGCTCCCTCCTGCTGTACGGAGGGGTGATCGCGGGCCTGTACGGCCGCGTCCGGGCCGCGTCCGGCGGCACCGCGAGCCGGGTCGTCGCGGGCGTCACGACCGTGGTCGCCGCGCTCGGGCTGGCGACGTTCGTCCGCGTCGCGGTCATCGACATCGTCGTCGGCCTGCGGGCCGCGGACCCCGCCGAGAAGAGCATGCTCGCCGACCGGTACGCCGACGTCCCCGCCGTCCTGCCCCAGGCCGTCTACGAGATCGGCCCGGTGTTCTTCATGCTCGGGCTGCTGGCGCTGCTCGTCCAGTTCGCGGTCACGGCTCCGGGACGCAAGGCCGTGGCCGCCCTCAGCCCCGTCCTGGTCACCCTCGGATTCGTCGCCATCACGCTCGACCTGAACCTGCTCCCGGCGGGCGCGGCACTGATCTGGCTCGCTCTCGTCCCGTGCATCCGCGTCCAGGGCTCGCCCGCCCCGGCACGCTCTGGGGCCGGCGCCCGCGCCACGGCCTAGTGCGGGCCTGCGGCCTAGTGCGGGCCTGCCGACATGCGAAGGGGCCCGTCCCCCCCGGACGGGCCCCTTGCCGGTGCGGCGGTCAGCCGAAGGCGGAGCACTCCACCACGGCGCGCCGTTCGGTCATGCCCTGCTGGACCGAAGTCTTCACGCAGGACTGCTGCTTCTCGGTCAGCTTCGGCTGGCCGCACTCCGTGACGCTGGAGTACGTGCGGCAGTCCTGGCGCGCGTCCTTGCCCTGGGCGGGATCGGCCGCCTGGGCGGCGGCCGCGCCGCCCACGCCCCCGACCCCGACCACGGCTGCGATCAGTGCGCCGGTCATGACCCTCTTCATCTGCTTCGCTCCCCCGTCGCGTACATCAGGCAACGACCACCTTCATCCCCAGGCCCTAACCGCCCAAAACACGACAAAAGGTCAAGAAAAGCGAGTGTCTCCGCAGGTCAAGCCCCGGTGACGGGACGCGGCCTGGCGAACTCGGCGCGGACGCCCAGCAGGCGCACCGGACGGCCGCCGCTGAACCGGCCGAGCGCGGTGAGAGCGGCCTCCTCGATCCGGTCCAGAGCCGTTGTCGGCGCGGCCAGCGTGCTGCCGTGTGTGCGGGTGGTGAACGGCGCGTACCGGACCTTCACGATCACGCGGGCGACCTTCCCGCCGTCGTCCGCCACGTCGTCCGCGACCCGGCGTGCCAGCCGGGAGACTTCGCGGCGCACGTTCTCCCAGTCGTCCAGGTCCTGCTGGAACGTGGTCTCCCGGCCCCGGGAGCGCGGGACGTGCGGGGCATCGCTCACCGGCGAGCCGTCCAGGCCCCGGGCGAGCCGCACCAGCCACGGGCCGGTCGCCGGGCCGAACCGCTCGGCGAGCGCGCCCGGGTCGGCCGTCGCGAGTTCGCGGACCGTGGTGATCTCCAGCTCCTTCAACCGCTTGGCCGTCTTCGCCCCGATGCCCCAGAGCGCGTCGGTCGGCCGGTCGCCGAGGACCGCGAACCAGGTGTTCCCGGTGAGCCGGAAGACGCCGGCCGGCTTGCCGAGACCGGTCGCGATCTTGGCCTGGAGCTTGTTCTCGCCGATGCCCACCGTGCAGTCGAGGCCCGTCGCCGCGTGGACGCGGGCGCGGATCTCCGCCGCCACCGCCTCCGGGTCGCCGTCGACCGCCAGGAACGCCTCGTCCCAGCCGAGCACCTCCACCACGGCGCCGAACCCGCGCAGCGTCTCCATGACCCGCGCCGACACCGACTCGTAGAGCTCGCGGTCCACGGGCAGGAACACCGCGTCCGGGCAGCGCCGCGCCGCCGTGCGGAGCGGCTGCCCCGAGTGGACGCCGTAGGCGCGCGCCTCGTAGGAGGCGGTGCTCACCACGCCGCGCTTCGTCGGATCGCCGTCACCGCCGACGATCACCGGCCGCCCGCGCAACTCCGGCCGGCGCAGCACCTCGACGGCCGCGAGGAACTGGTCCAGATCGACGTGCAGCACCCAGGGAGCCACCCCTCGATTGTGCCCGCTACCAGCGGGAACATCGCTACCGGTCGAGAGCGCGCCTGATCGCCGCCTCCACGGCCGAAGGGCCGTCCGGGTGCAGAGGCCGCGCCGGGCTCAGCTTCGGCTGCCCCAGGAAGCGCGGCCTCGTCCCGGTGTTCGGCTGCCCGGCGTGCACCAGGAACGGGTGGCACAGGTAGACGTCACCCGCACGGCCCGTGGCGTGGACGGTCGGCCGGTGCGCGGTGGCGGCGTCCGCCCGCCGGGCCAGCTCCCGAGCGTCCAGGCCGTGGTCCCCCTCGGGTTCGAGGACGCGTGCGACGTCCAGGTGGGAGCCGGGGCGCAGCCGGGTCGGCCCGTCGTCCGGGCCGACGTCGGAGAGCAGGAAGAACATCAGCAGCGCACGGTCGCGGGACGCGACGTTCGCGCGCCAGGTCATGTAGTCGTCCGGGACGGAACCGGGGCCCGGGAAGCTCACGTCGACGTGCCAGCCGTCCACGACGGCCGACTCGCCGCTCGGGAAACGGATCACGAAGCCGCCGAGGCTGGTGCGGGGCGTCCAGCGCCCCTCTCCCACGAGGGCGTCGAACGCGGCGTGCAGGCGCGGCGTGTTGGCGGCGGCCACGAACGGCGGCTGCGCGTAGTCCGGACGGGCCGCCACCGTGGGCGGCCACGTGGCCGGGTCGCCGGGGTCGGCGCCCAAGTCCTGCCAGATGACGTCCCGGCACTCGGCCGCGACCTCGCCGGGGAACGCGCCCTCGATCCGGACGAACCCGTCCTCGATGAAGGCGTCCAGCCGTGCGGCGTCGAGCATGATCACACGATGCCGAACGGGGCCCCGCCGCCGCCAGCCGTTTTCCGCCGGACGGCCCGCGTGCCGCAGATCACAAGGGCGGAGCTGTCACAACCGAAACGGCTGTCACGTCAACCTGGTGTACGCGGAGATACCTCAAGGAGACACCATGGACGCTCGCCTCAACCTCTACGGCGTTTCGATCATGCCCAAGTTCATGAAGTACCTGCAGTCGGCGGGCAAGATCGTCGCGGACTCGGGGCTGCCCACCACGACGCAACACCTGGTGGAGATCCGGGCCAGCCAGATCAACGGCTGCGGTTTCTGCGTCGACATGCACACCAAGGAGGCCGCGCACCACGGGGAGACGCAGTTGCGCATCAACATGGTCGCCGCTTGGCGCGAGGCCACCGTCTTCACCGACGCCGAGAAGGCCGCCCTTGAGCTGACCGAGGAGGGCACCCGCATCGCCGACACCCCCGGGGGCGTCAGCGACGAGGCGTGGACCAACGCCGCCAAGCACTACGACGACGACCAGCTCGGCGCCCTGGTCGCCCTCATCTCGATGATCAACACCTGGAACCGGCTGAACGTCATCACCCGGCAGCCCGCCGGTGACTACGTGGCCGGCTCGTTCGGCTGATCCGAACCCGCCCCTGGGAAGGCCCCGCCGGTCGGCGGGGCCTTCGCCATTCCGGCCCGCCATTCCGGCCCGTCCGGCGAATCACACCGTGGTAGGCATTCCGGATGGGTTCGGCGATGACGCACGAGCAACTGCTGGAGACATTCGGAGCGGACGGAGTGCTGCGGCTGCCCGCTTCCGTGATGGCGCACGAGCCCGCGCGGCCCCACCCGATCAACACCGACATCTCGACCGTCGCCTTCGCGCAATGGCTGATCCGCCGGGTCCAGCTGCTCGACCCCCTCCACGACCTCCTCCGGGCGGAGGCCGCGCTCGTCGCGAACCTGGTCCGGATCCTCGGCGCCGCCGACCCCGTCGCCTGCCGCCCCCTCGCCGGCGACGGCGACCGCCGGTACTGGCCGGAACTGTTCGAGGACGGCTGCGCCGCGGGCGTCTACTGACCCCCTGGACGGCCCTGAGCGGCCCGACACGCCCCGGACATGCGAAGAGGCCCCTCCCGGACGGAAGGGGCCTCTCGCGTGTCGTCAGTCAGGGTGTCCGCGAGCCCGGGGCGCCGCGCGCGGCGGCACCCCGGGACGGGACGTCAGCGGTTGTACTGGCCGAAGTCGTACTCCTCCAGCGGCACGGCCTCGCCGGAGCCCTGCCCGAAGGCGTACTCGGCGCCGTCGTCGTAGGACCCGACGGAGTAGACCGCGGCCTTCGCCTCCTCGGTCGGCTCGACCCGGACGTTGCGGTACTGCGGCATGCCGGTACCGGCCGGGATGAGCTTACCGATGATGACGTTCTCCTTGAGGCCGAGCAGCGGGTCGCTCTTGGCGTGCATCGCGGCCTCGGTGAGCACCCGGGTCGTCTCCTGGAAGGACGCCGCCGACAGCCACGACTCGGTCGCGAGCGAGGCCTTGGTGATGCCCATCAGGACGGGGCGGCCGGCGGCGGGCGTGCCGCCCTCGGCCACGACGTTCCGGTTCGTCTCCTCGAAGATCGGACGCTCGACCAGGTCGCCCGGGAGCAGGTCGGTGTCGCCCGACTCGAGGATGTTCACCCGCTTCAGCATCTGGCGGACGATGATCTCGATGTGCTTGTCGTGGATCGACACGCCCTGCGACCGGTAGACCTCCTGGACCTCCTGGACCAGGTGGAGCTGCACGGCGCGGGGCCCGAGGATGCGCAGCACCTCGTGCGGGTTGATCGCGCCCGCGATGAGCTGCTGGCCGACGCCCACGGACTCGCCCTCCTTGACCAGGAGGCGGGACCGCATCGGCACCGGGTAGGCGATCTCGTCGGAGCCGTCGTCGGGGACGACGACGACCTTGCGCGACTTCTCCGTCTCGTCGATCTTGACGCGGCCGGCGACCTCGCTGATCGGGGCCACACCCTTGGGGATGCGGGCCTCGAACAGCTCCTGGACGCGCGGCAGACCGTGCGTGATGTCGCCACCGGCCACACCGCCGGTGTGGAAGGTGCGCATGGTCAGCTGCGTGCCGGGCTCACCGATGGACTGCGCGGCGATGATGCCGACGGCCTCACCGACGTCCACCCGCTTGCCGGTGGCCAGCGAGCGGCCGTAGCAGGCGGCGCAGACACCGATCTTGGCCTCGCAGACCAGGGCGCTGCGGGTGCGGACCTTCGTCACCCCGGCCTCGAACAGCCGGGTCACGACCGCGTCGGACAGGTCGGTGTCGGCGGGGTAGATGACCGTCCCGTCGACGACGACGTCCTCGGCGATGGTGCGGCCGGTCAGGCTCGTCTCCGTGGTCGGCAGCTTGATCAGGCTGCCGTCGTTCTGCCGCTCCACGATCTCGAACGGGATCGTGCGGTCGGTGCCGCAGTCCTCCTCGCGGACGATGACGTCCTGCGCGACGTCCACCAGGCGCCGGGTCAGGTAACCCGAGTCGGCGGTGCGCAGCGCGGTGTCGGCGAGGCCCTTGCGGGCGCCGTGCGTCGAGATGAAGTACTCGACGACCGACAGGCCCTCGCGGAAGGACGACTTGATCGGACGCGGGATGGTCTCGCCCTTGGGGTTGGAGACCAGGCCGCGCATGCCGGCGATCTGGCGGAGCTGCAGCGGGTTGCCGCGGGCGCCCGACTGGATCATCATCCAGATCGGGTTGGCCTTCGGGAACGCCTTCTCCATGTCCACCGCGACGTCCGCGGTGGCCTTGTTCCAGATGTCGATGAGCTCCTGCTTGCGCTCATCGTCGGTGATCAGGCCGCGGTTGTACTCCCGCTGCACCTTGTCGGCCTGCTGCTCGTAGCCGGCCAGGATGTCCTGCTTGTTCGGCGGCGTGATGACGTCGTCGATCGCGATCGTGACGCCGGACCGGGTCGCCCAGTGGAAGCCGGTGCTCTTCAGCGCGTCGAGCGCGTTGGCGACGGCGACCTTCGGGTACGTCTCGGCCAGCTCGTTGACGATCGCCGAGAGCTGCTTCTTGCCGATCTCGTCGTCCACGAACGGGAAGTCGTCCGGCAGCGTCTCGTTGAACATGGCGCGGCCGAGCGTCGTCTCCAGCCGGTACGGACGGCCCGGCTCGTAGCCCTCCGGCGCGATCCAGTCGCGCGGCGGCGGGACGTCCTTCAGCCGGATGCTGATCTTGGCCTGCAGGTCGAGCTCGCCCCGGTCGTAGGCCATGATCGCCTCGGCGGCCGAGCCGAACGCGCGGCCCTCGCCGACGGCGCCGTCCTTCTGCGTCGTCAGCCAGTACAGGCCGATGACCATGTCCTGGGTGGGCATGGTGACGGGCTTGCCGTCCGACGGCTTCAGGATGTTGTTGGTCGACAGCATCAGGATCCGCGCCTCGGCCTGCGCCTCGGCGGACAGCGGCAGGTGCACCGCCATCTGGTCGCCGTCGAAGTCCGCGTTGAACGCGGTGCAGACCAGCGGGTGGATCTGGATGGCCTTGCCCTCGACCAGCTGCGGCTCGAACGCCTGGATGCCGAGGCGGTGCAGCGTCGGAGCGCGGTTCAGCAGCACCGGGTGCTCGGTGATGACCTCTTCCAGCACGTCCCACACGACCGGGCGGGCCCGCTCGACCATCCGCTTGGCGGACTTGATGTTCTGCGCGTGGTTGAGGTCGACCAGCCGCTTCATGACGAACGGCTTGAACAGCTCCAGCGCCATCTGCTTGGGCAGGCCGCACTGGTGCAGCTTCAGCTGCGGGCCGACGACGATGACCGAACGGCCGGAGTAGTCGACGCGCTTGCCCAGCAGGTTCTGCCGGAACCGGCCCTGCTTGCCCTTGAGCATGTCGGACAGCGACTTCAGCGGACGGTTGCCGGGCCCGGTGACCGGGCGGCCGCGGCGGCCGTTGTCGAACAGCGCGTCGACGGCCTCCTGCAGCATCCGCTTCTCGTTGTTGACGATGATCTCGGGCGCGCCCAGGTCGAGCAGGCGCTTGAGCCGGTTGTTGCGGTTGATGACCCGGCGGTACAGGTCGTTCAGGTCGGACGTGGCGAACCGGCCGCCGTCGAGCTGCACCATGGGGCGCAGGTCCGGCGGGATGACCGGGATGCAGTCCAGCACCATGCCGAGCGGGCTGTTGCGGGTGTTGAGGAACGCCGAGACGACCTTCAGCCGCTTCAGGGCGCGGGCCTTCTTCTGGCCCTTGCCGGTGCGGATGATGTCGCGCAGCTTCTCGGCCTCGGCCTCGAGGTCGAAGTTCTGCAGCCGCGCCTGGATGGCCGCGGCGCCCATGCCGCCCTCGAAGTACTTGCCGAAGCGGTCGCGCATCTCGCGGTAGAGCAGCTCGTCGCCCTCCAGGTCCTGGACCTTGAGGTTCTTGAACCGGCTCCACACCTCGTCGAGGCGGTCGAGCTCGCGCTGCGCGCGGTCGCGCAGCTGCTTCATCTCCCGCTCGGCGCCGTCGCGCACCTTGCGCTTCTGGTCGGCCTTCGCGCCGGCCTCCTCCAGCTCCGCGAGGTCGCCCTCCAGCTTCTGCTGGCGGGCCTCGACCTGCGCGTCGCGGGCCTGCTCGATCTGCTGGCGCTCCACCGAGATGTGCGCCTCCAGCGTGGGCAGGTCGCGGTCGCGCCGCTCCGCGTCCACGCTGGTGATCATGTAGGCCGCGAAGTAGATGATCTTCTCGAGATCCTTCGGGGCCAGGTCCAGCAGGTAGCCGAGGCGGGACGGCACGCCCTTGAAGTACCAGATGTGCGTGACCGGCGCGGCCAGCTCGATGTGGCCCATCCGCTCACGGCGCACCTTGGCGCGGGTCACCTCGACGCCGCAGCGCTCACAGATGATGCCCTTGAAGCGGACGCGCTTGTACTTGCCGCAGTAGCACTCCCAGTCCCGGGTCGGGCCGAAGATCTTCTCGCAGAAGAGCCCGTCCTTCTCCGGCTTGAGGGTCCGGTAGTTGATCGTCTCCGGCTTCTTCACCTCGCCGTGCGACCACTGGCGGATGTCGTCGGCGGTCGCCAGACCGATGCGAAGCTCGTCGAAGAAGTTGACGTCAAGCAACTGTTTTCCCCTTGAGTTCTCAGACCTCGTCGACGCTCATCGCGCCCTCGTTAGGACGGCGGGACAGGTCGATGCCGAGCTCCTCCGCGGCGCGGAAGACGTCCTCGTCGGTGTCGCGCATCTCGATGGACATGCCGTCGCTGGAGAGCACCTCGACGTTGAGGCACAGCGACTGCATCTCCTTGATGAGCACCTTGAAGGACTCGGGAATGCCGGGCTCGGGGATGTTCTCGCCCTTGACGATGGCCTCGTACACCTTGACGCGGCCGAGGACGTCGTCGGACTTGATGGTCAGCAGCTCCTGGAGCGCGTAGGCGGCGCCGTACGCCTCCAGCGCCCACACCTCCATCTCACCGAAGCGCTGGCCGCCGAACTGGGCCTTACCGCCGAGCGGCTGCTGGGTGATCATGGAGTACGGGCCGGTCGAGCGCGCGTGGATCTTGTCGTCGACCAGGTGGAGCAGCTTGAGGATGTAGATGTAGCCGACCGAGATCGGGTCGCGGTAGGGCTCCCCGGTGCGGCCGTCGAACAGCCGCGCCTTGCCGCCCGGGCCGACCATGCGCTGGCCGTCGCGGTTCGGCAGGGTGCTCTCGATCAGGCCGGTGACGTCGTCCTCGCGGGCGCCGTCGAACACCGGCGTCGCGGTGTTCGTCCACGGCGGCGCCTCGTCGGCGCCGATCTCCTTCAGGGCGCGCTTCCACTCGGCGTCGTCGCCCTCGACCTTCCAGCCGCGGGAGGCGACCCAGCCGAGGTGGGTCTCCAGGACCTGGCCCACGTTCATGCGCCCGGGGACGCCCAGCGGGTTCAGGACGATGTCGACCGGGGTGCCGTCCTCCAGGAACGGCATGTCCTCGACCGGGAGCACCTTGGAGATGACGCCCTTGTTGCCGTGCCGGCCGGCGAGCTTGTCGCCGTCGGTGATCTTGCGCTTCTGCGCGACGTACACCCGGACCAGCTCGTTCACGCCGGGGGGCAGCTCGTCGCCGTCGTCGCGGGAGAACACCCGGACGCCGATGACCTTGCCCTGCTCGCCGTGCGGCACCTTCAGCGAGGTGTCGCGGACCTCGCGCGCCTTCTCACCGAAGATCGCGCGGAGCAGCCGCTCCTCGGGGGTGAGCTCGGTCTCGCCCTTCGGCGTGACCTTGCCGACCAGGATGTCGCCGGGGACGACGTCGGCGCCGATGCGGATGATGCCGCGCTCGTCGAGGTCGGCGAGGACCTCCTCGGAGACGTTCGGGATGTCCCGGGTGATCTCCTCGGGGCCGAGCTTGGTGTCGCGGGCGTCGACCTCGTGCTCCTCGATGTGGATCGAGGAGAGGACGTCGTCCTGCACCAGGCGCTGGCTGAGGATGATCGCGTCCTCGTAGTTGTGGCCCTCCCACGGCATGAACGCCACGAGGAGGTTCTTGCCGAGCGCCATCTCGCCGTTGTCGGTGCACGGCCCGTCGGCGACGACCTGGCCGACCTCGACCCGCTGGCCCTCGTCGACGATCGGCTTCTGGTTGAAGCAGGTGCCCTGGTTGGACCGCTTGAACTTGGCGACGCGGTAGGTCGTCCGCGTGCCGTCGTCGTTCATGACGGTCACGTAGTCGGCCGAGACCTCCTCGACGACGCCGGCCTTCTCGGCCGTGATGACGTCGCCGGCGTCGGTCGCCGCGCGGTACTCCATGCCGGTGCCGACCAGCGGCGCCTCGCTGCGCAGCAGCGGGACGGACTGGCGCTGCATGTTGGAGCCCATCAGCGCGCGGTTGGCGTCGTCGTGCTCCAGGAACGGGATCATCGCGGTGGCGACCGAGGTCATCTGCCGCGCCGAGACGTCCATGTACTGGACCTCGCGGGCGGGGACCAGCTCGATCTCGCCGCCCTTGCGGCGGACGAGGATGCGGTCGTCGACGAAGGTGCCGTCGTCGTTCAGCAGGGAGTTGGCCTGCGCGATGACGTAGCGGTCCTCTTCGTCGGCGGTGAGGTAGTCGATCTGCTCGGTGACCACACCGTCGGTGACCTTGCGGTACGGCGTCTCGACGAACCCGAACGGGTTGACCCGCCCGAACGCGGCGAGCGAGCCGATCAGGCCGATGTTCGGGCCTTCCGGCGTCTCGATCGGGCACATCCGGCCGTAGTGCGACGGGTGGACGTCGCGGACCTCCATGCCCGCCCGCTCGCGCGACAGACCACCGGGGCCGAGGGCGTTCAGCCGCCGCTTGTGCGTCAGTCCGGCCAGGGGGTTGGTCTGGTCCATGAACTGCGACAGCTGGCTGGTGCCGAAGAACTCCTTGATGGAGGCCACGACCGGCCGGATGTTGATCAGGGTCTGCGGCGTGATCGCCTCGACGTCCTGGGTGGTCATCCGCTCGCGGACGACGCGCTCCATGCGGGCGAGGCCGAGCCGGACCTGGTTCTGGATCAGCTCGCCGACCGTGCGCAGGCGCCGGTTGCCGAAGTGGTCGATGTCGTCGACCTCGATCGGCACGGGGACGGCGCCGATGGTCGCCTCCTCCTCGCCGGCGTGCAGCCGGACGAGGTACTCGATCGTGGCGACGATGTCGTCCTCGGTGAGCGTGCCCTGGCGCATGTCCAGGTCGAGGCCGAGCTTCTTGTTGATCTTGTAGCGCCCGACCTTGGCGACGTCGTAGCGCTTCGGGTTGAAGTACAGGTTCTCCAGCAGCGTCTGCGCGGACTCGCGCGTCGGCGGCTCACCCGGGCGCAGCTTGCGGTAGATGTCGAGCAGGGCGTCGTCCTGGCCGGAGGTGTGGTCCTTCTCCAGGGTGACGTTGATCGACTCGTAGGAGCCGAAGCGCTCGCGGATGCGCGCCTCGTCCCAGCCGAGCGCCTTGAGCAGCACGGTGACGGGCTGCTTGCGCTTGCGGTCGATGCGCACGCCGACGTTGTCGCGCTTGTCGATCTCGAACTCGAGCCAGGCGCCGCGGCTCGGGATGACCCGGCAGCCGTAGATGTCCTTGTCGGACGCCTTGTCGAGGGCGCGGTCGAAGTACACGCCGGGCGAGCGGGTCAGCTGCGAGACCACGACGCGCTCGGTGCCGTTGATGATGAAGGTGCCCTTGGGGGTCATGAGCGGGAAGTCGCCCATGAACACCGTCTGGCTCTTGATCTCACCGGTGGTGTTGTTGATGAACTCCGCCGTCACGAACAGCGGGGCGGAGTAGGTCATGTCCTTGTCCTTGCACTCCTCGACGGAGTACTTGGGCGGCTCGAACCGGTGGTCCCGGAACGACAGGGACATGGTTCCGGAGAAGTCCTCGATCGGACTGATCTCTTCGAAGATCTCCTCCAGCCCCGACTGGGTCGGGACGCTCTTACTTCCGGCCTTCTGGGCCGCCTCGACCCGGGCCTTCCACCTCTCGTTACCCAGCAGCCAGTCAACAGAGTTGGTCTGCAGAGCAAGGAGGTCCGGGACTTCGAGCGGCTCCTTGATGCGCGCGAAGGAGACGCGGTTCGGACCGGTTGCGGTATTCGAGGCGTTGCGCGAGGCTGCCAAGAGTGGTCCTTCCGAGGGCTCGCGGCGTAACTGACGACACGCACGCCAGACGATCCACGTCCGAGACCTGCGCAAAGGGGTCCAAAAGGGACCACGGCAGGGGTGCTCTCACACGCGGATAGTCAGAGGGCAGCGCAAAGGGGCAGTGTAGCCGACTGGTACACCGCTCGCAACTCTAGCGCCGCAGTATGCATCACGTTGCCATGGAGCATCGCCCCTCAGCGCCTCTCAGTCAAGAGCGGACTTGGACTTTTCGGGCCCTGACCTGCAGTGAGGAACGCCATAGTTTACCGGGGGGGGCGACCCCCCAATCCCCCCGTCACGAGCCGGTCGATCCTCACGCCACAGGTTCGGCTTCTGTGACCGTGCAGGTCTTCGCGTGGCGCTGTGGTCGACCGGCTCGGCGGGTCGGCCGACCTCCGGGCGCTAGGGCGCCCTCCGGCCGGCCGACCCGTGGCCGTGGCCGGGGTTTTCCGGTCTGCTCGGATCCCCATTCAGGAGAGTGTGTTCTTACTCGTTCACGACAGCACCCCGTGGCCCTGGGCGGCTCACGGGGTGCGTTCGGAGGTGGGCGGCGTTACGAGATGACCTTGAGTTCCTCGGCCAGCCACTTGCCGTCCTTGTGCACCATCGTCATCTTGATGCGGAGCGGCTCGGGGAGGCGCTGCTGCTTGTCGCTCTTGGTGCGGGACGAGCGGTTGGCGTAGACGAGGGTGACGACCTTGTCGGGCGTGGCGCTCACGACGCCGACCTTCATCACCGTCGTGTTGGAGACCGCCTGCTGCTGGACGGCGACCGTCCTGAGCTCCTGGGCGAGCTTCTCGTAGTCGGTGTGCAGCTTGCCCGTCGTCATCGCGGACGCGGCCTTCAGGTCGGCGTCAAGGGTCTGGTAGTCGTACGACGAGAGCTTCTGCGCGGCGCGGGACGACGCGAACGACGCCTCCTTGCTCGCCTCTTCCGTCGCCTTCTGGTCACTGACCTTCAGGTACAGGGCCGTGGTGCCCGCGCCCAGCGCGATCGTGAGGACCGCCAGGACGGCGATGACCGTCGTCAGGCCGCCCAGGCGGGAGCTGCGAGGTTCTTCGTCTTCGTCTTCGTCGTCGTCACTCGCGGCGGGCTCGGGCTTCTTGGACAGCTTCGGGCGCTTGGGCTCCTCGTCCTCGTCCTCGTCGTCTGCGTCATTGGCCTCTGACGGGGCTGAGGCTTCCTCTGACGCGTCTTCGGGGTCGGGCGTGACTTCGGAGTCCTTTTTTGGGGTGCGGGGCTTCTCCGGGGACTTGACGGCCTTTTCCGGCTCTTCCTCGTCGTCCTCGTCCTCGGCCGCGGCGGCCTCTTCGGCGGCCTTCTGGGCCAGGCGGGCGGCCTCGCGGGCCTTCGCCGCGGCCTCCTCCGCCAGCTCGGCGGCCCTCGCCGCCTCCTCGGCCTTGGCGGCCTTGTCGTTCTTCTTGTCTGGAGCGGAGCGCTTGCCCCGGCCGAGCATCGTCACGGGACAACCTCCAGTCCGGACACGAGCCAGCGGTCGTCGACCCGCGTGAGGTCCATCTGGTAGCGGTAGCCCTGCGGCGTACCGTTCTTGACCTTGTCGTTGGTGACGGTCCCGTTGAGGGAGACCATCACCTCGGCGGAGTCGCCGTCCATCGACACCAGGGCGGCGTCGACGCCGTTGACGGTCGACTTGGCCTTCACCTTGGTGATCTGCTGCATGAACGCGTTCGACTGGCTCGCGAGCTTGTTCTTCAGGTCTCCGGTGGTGCCGGACACGATGCGGTCGAGGTCGCGCTGCGCCGTGGCGGCGTCCAGCGACATCAGGTTCACGCCCATCTGGCGCGCGGACTGGATCGCCTTCGCCCGCTGGTCGGCCTCGTCCTTGTTGCGGAGGGTCACGACCCCGAGCCAGCCGGACGCGATGGCGAGGCCGACCACGATCACGCCGAGCGTGATCGCGGTGACCATGGGCAGGCGGCGCCTCATCGTGCCCGCCTCACTGGCTCAACGGTCCGAGCAGGAGCCACTTCCACGAGGATTCTTCTCCCAACTGACGGGTTCCGGCGCTGCGCGGCATCACGTATCGCTTGCCGTCGGGCCCGTAGACCGCACCGGTCGTTGGATCGTATCCAGCGAATTCCACTGAATCCGACGGATACGAGAGGATCAGCCGGCCGTCGGAGAGCTGCCCTGTCGGGGCCGCCGCCGCGGCCTTGGTCTTGGCGTCATCGCCGCCCTTGGCCTGCGACTTCCCGTCCTCGCGGGTGCCGTACGCGCCGCCCTCGGGGAAGCCGGCGCCGGTGGTGGCGCCCTCCGGGACCTTCGGGTACGGCAGGATCTCGTCCTTCGGGAAGTTGCGCGCGCCGCGGACGGCGGTGGGCGCGTCCTGCGGCGCCTTGCAGCCGGCGTCCACGCGGGGCTTCTTCGGGGACGTGTCCTGCGGCCAGCGGTGCTTGACCTTCTCGTAGCCCTCGGTGCACGCGGGCGGCGCGTCGATGTTCAGCGCGAGGCCGAGGTGCTGGGTGCCGTCGCCGGGCGTCACGGTGAACGCGCCGGCGACCGTCACCGGGTACAGGATGAACAGCGACCGGAGGCCGGCCTGGCGGGACGTGACGATCTGCCCGGTCGTGGTGAGGTTCGCCAGGAGGGTGGGCAGGGTCGGGGCCAGCTGGTTGATCGCCTTGTGCGTCTCGCTCACGGCTCCCGGCACGTTGTCGATGGTCTTGCGCAGCGCCGGGTCGTCCTTGCGGAGGGACGCGGTGAGCTCGTTCAGGTTGCTGGCGAAGCCGCGGATGTTGGCGGCCTGGCCGCGCTGGGTGCCGAGGACGGTGACGCTGTTGTCCAGGAGCCGCTTGGTGTCGGGGTACGCCTGCTCGGCGGTCTTCAACAGCCGGTCGGTGTCGTCCAGGATCGACTGGAGGTCCTCGGCGGAGCCGGAGAACGCCTTGTCCAGCTCGTCCACGATGATGCCGAGGTCCTTGGTGTTGACCGAACCGACGAGCGAGTCGACGTTGCGCAGCAGCTCGGCGGTGGACACCGGCAGCGTGGTGCGGTCCCTGGGGATCGTGTAGGGGTCGCCCTCGTCGAGGAAGGGGCCGGTCTTCTTGGTCGGCTCCAGGTCGATGTACTGCTCGCCGACCGCGGACCGGTTCGCCACGACGGCCTTGGTGCCGTCGCGCGGGATCCGCTCGCCGCGGTTGAGCAGCAGCTTGACGCGGATGCCCTCCTTGGTCAGCTCGATCGGCCCGACCCGTCCGACGGGGACGCCCCGGTAGGTGACCTCGGCGTTGGTGAACACGCCGCCGGAGTCGGTGAGGTCGACGTAGGCGACGTACTCCTTGCCGAGCAGGTCGCGGCCGATGCCGATGTAGTTCACCGAGACGATCACCACGCCGACCACCGTGATGACGGCGAACGCGATGAGCTGGAAGATCACGCCGCGCTTGAGGATCATGAAAGGCCCCCCGTCATCAGGGTCCGCAGGCCGCCGTCATCGGGTGCGAGGGCGCCCGTCCGCTGCGGTGTCGGCGTCTTCTTCGGCGTCTGCTTCGGTGTCTGCTTCGGGGTCGGGGTCGACTGGCCGGGGAGCCCCGGCAGGCCGCCGCCGGGGGCCTGCGGGAGCACGCCGAGCGGCGAGTCCGGCAGGGTCACGTTCGGCACCTGCAGCATGTTGCGCATCTGCGTGCCGCTGCCGAGCAGCCCTTCGAGGTCGGTGCCGCCCAGCAGGTTGCGGGCGATGGACTCGAAGTCCAGGTCGACGGTGAGCCGCACGTTGCCGTAGTCGCCCTCGATGACGTTCTCGAACGTGGCCGGGAACGGGAAGGTGATCAGCGACTCCAGCGACCGCGGCAGGTCGTTGCCGGCCTTGTTGAGGTTCCGCAGGATCGTGTCGAGGTTCCGCAGGTTCGCCAGCAGGTCGGCCTTCGAGCGGTCGATCACGGTGGTGGTGGTGCGGCTCAGCTTGTTCAGCGCGACCAGCATCTTGGTGAGGTCGGCGCGGTTGCGGTCGAGGACGGCGATCGCGGGGCCCGTCTCGTCGATGGTGTCCCGGATCGTCTTGCGCTCGGCCGCGAGCTTGCCGGTGAGCCGGTCGATGCTGTCCAGCGCCCGGGTGATCGCGGCGCGGTTGCGGTCCAGCGTGCCGGCGAAGGTGTCGACCCGCTCCAGCACCGACCTGATCGTCGTCTCCCGGCCGCTCATCGCGGCCTGCAGCTCGTGGCTGATCGTGGAGACCTGCTCCAGGCCGCCGCCGTTCAGCAGCAGCGACATCGCCGACAGCACCTCTTCGATCTCGGTGCCGCGGGACGTGCGGTTCAGCGGGATGAGGTCGCCGGAGGCGAGCGTGCCGGACGGCGCCTGGTCCTTCGGCGGCTCGATCTGCACGAACTTCTCGCCGAGGAGGCTCGTCTGGCTGACGGTCGCGATCGCGTTGTCGGGCAGCTTGACGTCGCCGCGCATCTTGATGGTGACCAGGGCGTGCCAGCCGCTCTGCCCGGTCGTGGCGCCGGGCGCGCCGGCGAGCTTGATCTCCTCGACCTTGCCCACCGAGACGTCGTTGACCTTGACCGCCGACTGCGGGACGAGGTCCAGCACGTTCGCGAACTCGATCTTGACGGTGATGGGGTGGGAGCCGAGGTCGGGGCCGCCGGGCAGCGGCAGCGACGCGACGCCGTTGAACGAGCAGCCCGACAGGACCGTCGTCGCGGCGAGCGCGGCGGCGCCCAGCAGGCGGGCGCGGCGCATCGGCCGTGTCCTGCTCATCGGCCACCTCCCGGCAGCAGCGCGCTGAGGTCGCCGGCGGGCTGCTTGCGCGTCGCGGTCTTGTTCGTCGTGCTCGTCTTGCTCGTCTTGCCGGTCCTGCCGCCGGGGCCGTAGGCGTCCGGCGGGATCGGGACCGGGTCGTAGTGCGTGGTCAGCGCCGTGATCCAGGACAGGTCCAGGCTGAAGCCGGTCAGCGCCTTGCCGATGCCGTTGTACGGCTCGACGAAGTCGAGGCACTCCTTGGCGGGCGTGCCCACCGAGTACGCCAGCGAGCAGATCCAGTCGGCCAGGTCGTGGAACTGGCGGAAGTTGTCCCGGGTGTGGATGGTGCCGCTGATCGGGTCGTAGGCGCGGGCCAGGTTGTTGACGGCCAGCGGGCCGGCGGTGAGGATCTCGGCGAGCGCGTCCTTCTCCTTCACCAGCACCCCGGTGATCTGCGCGAGCTGCCGGACGTTCGCGGCCAGCTCGCCGCGGTTGTCCTTCACGAACCGCTGCACGTTCCGCAGCGTCGGGGCGAGCGTGTTGAGGGCCGCGCTCAGCTCCTCCTTCTCCCCCGCGAGCTGCGCCGACACCCCGTTGAGGTGCCCGCTGAACGACTTGATCTGCTGGTCGTTCGCCTTCATCGCGTCGGTGATGATCCGCAGGTTCCGGATCGTCGCGGCGACGTCGCCGCGGTCGGTGCTCAGCGTGCTGAGCGCCTTGGACGCGTCCGCGATCGTCTGCCGGATGTCGTCGCCCTGCCCCTCCAGGTTCGCGGCGCCGACCTGCAGCAGCCGCGACAGCGACCCCTGCTGGCCGTCCGCGCCGGGCGCGTTCGCGCCCTCCGGGCCGAGGGCCTTGGTGAGGTCGTTCAGGCTGCCGCCGACCTCGTCCACCTCGACCGGGACGGCGGTGCGGCTCGTGGTCAGCGTCGCGCCGTCGGCGAGGACGGCGGCGCCGCTCCGGTAGACGGGCGTCAGCTGGATGTACCGGTCGGCGACGAGCGTCTGGTTGATGATGACGGCCTGCGCGTCGGCGGGGACCTTGTACTTGGCGTCGTACTTCAGCTCGACCTTCACCGCGTCGCCGACCGGCTCGACGCTGGTGACCTCCCCGACGGGGATGCCGAGGATGCGGACGTCCGCCCCCTTGTAGAGGCCGACGGTCTTGGTGAAGTACGCCGTGAGGTGGCGCTGCTTCGGCTCCTGGAAGATCAGCAGGAGCGCGGCCACCAGCACTGCGACGGCGAGGACCGCGCCGCCGAGGCGGAGGATGGTTCCTGAGTTACGCACTAGTGACCTGCCTGCTCACGGGAGGAACGGCAACGGGTTGTCGCTGGAGTTGCCGGTCTGGTTGCCGTTCTGTCCGCCCTGCTTCTTCGTCGTGGTCCCGCCGCTCTTCGGGGCGTCCTGGATCGAGGCGGGGATCGGGATCAGGTTCTGGATCCAGGAGTCGAACCAGCGCCCGGTGCCGGTGACGTCCGAGAACTGCCGTGCGAACGGCGCGAACAGCTGCAGGATCCGGTCCAGGTTGCTCTGGTTGCGCAGCAGGATCTGGTTGACCTTCGCCAGGTTGTCCAGCATCGGCCGCAGCTGCTTCTCGTTCTCCCTGATCAGCGCGTTGACCTGCTGGGACAGCGTGACCGTGTTGATCAGCAGCTGGTGGATCACGGCGCGGCGCGCCTGCACCGCCTGCAGCACCTTGTCGCCGTCCTGGACGAGCTTGGCGAAGTCCTGGTTGCGGTCGGCGAGCAGCTGCGAGACGTCCTTGGCCTTGCCGGCCAGCTCGTGCAGCTCGTCGTCGCGGGACGCGACCGTGTTGGACAGCCGCCGCAGGCCCTGCAGCGACGCCCGGACCTCCTCCGGCGAGTTCTTGAACGTGTCCGACAGCACGTCGAACGACTTCGCGACCTGCTGGACGTCGATCGCGCCGACCCGCTGGCTCAGCTCGCTGATCGCCGGGACGACCTCGAACGGGGTGTGCGTCCGCTCGATCGGGATGTTGCGGCCGAGCTTGCCCTTCCCGCGCGGGGTCAGCTCCAGGTAGTGCGCGCCGAGGATCGTCTTGATCTTGATGCCGGCCTCGGTGCGCTCGCCGAGCCGGACGCCGTCGTCCACCCGGAAGGTGACCTTGACGTGGTCGCCGTCCAGGTCGAGCGCGGTGACCTTGCCGACCTTGACGCCCGCGATGCGGACCTCCTCGTCGGCCTTCAGCCCCGCCGCCTCCTTGAAGGCGGCGGTGTGGGTCCTGCCGCCGGCGACGAGCGGGATGCTCTCCAGGTTCATCGCCAGCAGCACCAGCACGGCGATGATCGCGAACGCGGAGAGACCGATGGGGACCGGGTTGCGCTCCCGGAACGGGATCCTCATCTACTTGCACCTCGCGTTCTCGTTCACGATCGCCGGCGTCTGGTAGACCGGTCCGCCCGGCAGCCGCACCCGCGCGTCGAGACCGCAGATGTACATGTTGAACCAGGACCCGTAGGAGGAGATGTTCACGAGCCCCTCCAGCCGCTTCGGCGACCGCTTCAGCCCGCCGTCGAGGGCCTCCTCGTTGGCGGCGAACGTGCCGGCGAGCTTGCGCAGCCCGGCGATGTCGTCCTTGATGTCCGGGCGGGCGTCCGACAGCAGGCTCTGCGTGGTGCCCGTCAGGTCGTTGATCGCCGCGACCGAGTCGAAGATCGCCTTGCGGTCGCCGGACACGCCGCTGACGAAGCTGCGCAGGTCCCGCACCAGCTGGTCGACCTGCTGGTGCCGCTGGTCGATGGTGCCGAGCACCGTGTTCAGGTTGTCGACCACCTGGCCGATGACCTTGTCGCGGTCGGCGAGCGTGTTGGTCAGCGACGCGACGTGCGCGAGCAGGCTGTTGATCGTCCCGCCCTCGCCCTGCAGCACCTGGACGATCTGCATCGCCAGCGTGTTGACGTCCTTCGGCTCCAGCGCGCGGAACAGCGGCCGGAACCCGTTGAACAGCGTGGTGAGGTCCAGCGCCGGCTTGGTCTGGGCGATCGGGATCGTCCCGCCCGGCTTCAGGTAGGCGTTGGCCTGCCCGGCGCCGTCGGTCAGCGCGAGGTACCGCTGGCCCATCAGGTTGCGGTAGCGGATCTGCGCCTGCGTGGACGTGGGGATCCCGGCCTTGAGCGGGCCGTCCTGCTCCACGCTGAACGTCACCACGGCCTTGTCGCCCTGGTAGAGCTCGATGTCCTCGATCTGGCCGACCCGGACGCCCGCGATGCGGACGTCGTCGTTGTCGAGCAGCCCGGCCACGTCCGAGAAGACCGCCCTGTACTCGCGGGTCTCCTTGAAGCGCATGTTGGAGATCGTCATCGCCAGCACGCCGGTGGCCACCGAGGTGATGACCACGAAGGTCAGCAGCTTGATCGCCGCGCTCGTCGTCTTCACTTGATCGTCACCACCGATCCGTCGCCCAGCAGCGGCCCGAACATCAGCTGCGACACGTCCGACAGCTCATCGGCGGGGGTCTGCGTGAGCGGCCCGAGGACGCTCTTGAGCTGCTGCTCGGGGGTCAGCGACCCGGTGTCCACGAACACGTTCGACAGCGCCCGGCCGCGGCTCGCGCCACCGCCGTTCGGGTCGTCGGGGTTCTTCCACCACAGGTCGTCCTGCGTGCCGTCCAGGGCCAGGTAGTCCGGGAACGGCGTCTTCGGGTTCGGCAGGCCGTAGCAGCGCGGGTTGCGCCGGTCCTTGGCCTCCGGCCTGTCCAGGGGGTTCTTGTAGCCCGGCCGCGGCTTGACGATCTCGATCGTCAGGTTGAAGGTCTTGGACCCGCCCCCGCCGGCCACCCGCTCGGCCTCCGGCTTGAGCTTCATCAGCCCGGCGAACACGCACGGCAGCGACGGCGAGTACCGGGCGACGAGGCTCGCCACGTCCCGGTTCGCGATGTTCACGCCGATGATCTTCGGGCCGTTGTGCCGCATGAACGCGTCGCCGTCCTGCGCGAGCGCGGTCGTCGCCGGGATCAGCTGCTCGATCGTCGCCTTCTTCGAGGTGATCGTGCGGCTGGTCACGTTGAGGTTGCGGAGGGTCTGCAGCAGATCGGGCGCCGCCTGGGCGTAGATGTCGGACACGTCCGCCAGCCCGTGCAGGTCGTGCACCAGCGTGCCGAGCTGCGGGTTGATCTTCTTCAGCAGCGCGTCGGCCTGCTCGAAGTTCTCGCCGAGCTGGTCGCCGCGGCCCTGCAGCGCGGTGGCGAGCGCGTTCAGCGTCGCGTTCAGCTCCGCCGGCTTCACCGCCTGCAGCAGCGGCAGCAGGTCGTTCAGCACCTTGTCGATCTCGACGGCGGTCTGCGAGCGGTCCTGCTGGATGACCTGGCCCTCGCGCAACCCGGCCGGGCCCGCCTGCGCCGGGATCTGCAGGTCGACGTACTTCTCGCCGAACAGCGTCTTCGGCAGCAGCCGCGCCTGCACGTTGCGCGGGATCAGCTTCGCCTTGCCCGGGTCGAGCGCGAGGTGCAGCACGGCGCCGTCGGAGGTCGCGTCGGTGCCGCGGACCTCGCCGACGATCAGGCCGCGGACCTTCACGTCCGAGTGGGGCAGTAGCTGCAGCCCGGCCCGCTCGGTCTTCACCGACACCTCGGTGACGGGCGTGAACGCCTTGTTGTAGAACGCCACGGTCAGCGCCAGCAGCAGGGCGATCACGATGACCATCGAGATGCCGAGCAGGCGGTAACGCACACGGGTGCTCATCGCGCGCTACCCCGCAATCCGGACGGAAGTGGTGGTGCCCCAGATCGCCATGCCGAGCAGCAGGTCCGCCACGTTGATCACGACGATGCTGGTGCGGACCGCGCGGCCCACCGCGACGCCGACGCCGGCCGGGCCGCCGGACGCGTGGTAGCCGTAGTAGCAGTGGATCAGCATCACCAGCACCGCGAAGATGATCACCTTGCCGAACGACCACAGGATGTCGTTCGGCGGTAGGAACAGATGGAAGTAGTGGTCGTAGGTGCCGGTCGACTGCCCGTAGAACACCGTCACGATCACCCGCGTCGCGCCGTAGGAGGCGAGCAGGCCCACGATGTACAGCGGGACGACCGCGATCATCCCGGCCAGCATCCGGGTCGTGACGAGGAACGGCATCGACGGGACGGCCATGACCTCCAGCGCGTCGATCTCGTCGGAGATCCGCATCGCGCCGAGCTGCGCGGTGAAGCCGCAGCCGACCGTCGCCGACAGCGCCAGCGCCGACACCAGCGGGGCGATCTCGCGGGTGTTGAAGTAGGACGCGACGAACCCGGTGAACGCGGCCGTGCCGATCTGGTTCAGCGACTCGTAGCCCTGCAGGCCGACCTGGCTGCCGGTGAAGAACGTCATGAAGCCGACGATCACCACCGAGCCGCCGATCACCGCGAGGCCGCCGGTGCCGAGGCTCACCTCGGCGAGCAGCCGCAGCACCTCGGTGCGGTAGCGGCGCAGCACCCGGAACACCCACGCGAAGGCGCGGGCGTAGAACGACATCTGGTGGCCGAAGTCGTCCAGCCGTTCCAGGGGCGCGTTCACCACGCGGCTGACCGCCTTGCCCGTCTTTCCAGGGGCAGCCATCACATCCCCTTCGACGGGACGAACTGGAAGTACAGCGTGGAGATCAGGAAGTTCTCCAGGAACAGCAGCATGAAGGTGATCACGACGGTCTGGTTGACCGCATCACCGACGCCCTTCGGGCCGCCCTTGGCGTTCAACCCCTTATAGGCGGCCACCAGCCCGGCGGTAATGCCGAACACGAACGCCTTGAACTCCGCTTGCAGCAGGTCGGGCAATTGCGCGATCGCGTTGAAGGACGCCAGGTAGGCGCCGGGCGTGCCGCCCTGCAGCATGACGTTGAAGAAGTAGCCGCCCATGAGGCCGACCACCGACACCAGGCCGTTCAGGAACAGCGCGACGAACGCGCAGGCGAACATCCGCGGGACCACCAGGCGGTGCAGGGGGTTGATCCCCAGCACCTCCATGGCGTCGATCTCCTCGCGGATCTTCCGGGACCCGATGTCGGCGCACATCGCCGACCCGGCGGCGCCCGCGACCAGCAGCGAGGTGACCAGCGGGCTGGCCTCCCGGACGATCGCGACGACCGCGGTCGCGCCGGTGTAGGACTGCGCGCCGAGCTGCCGGATCAGCCCGCCGACCTGCAGCGACAGCACGCCGCCGAAGGGGATGGCGACCAGCATGGTGGGGACGACGGTGACGCTGACGATGAACCAGGCCTGCTGGATGAACTCGCGCCACTGGAACGGCCACTGGAACGTCGCGCGCGCGACGTCAAGGCACAGGGCGAAGAACCGCCCGGGCTCCTTGACGACCACGTTGGCCGCGCCGTCCCCGATCTTGCGGAACGTCGCCGACGATCCGCCGCCGCCCTTCCCCTCTCGCTGGTCCGCGCCGATACCAGGAGTGGACATCAGTACCCTGCACCACCTGCATGACGTCCAGGCGGCGGGTTACCCGGGAACTGGCCGCCAGGGCCGGTGGGGCCGCCGGGCGGCGGCCCGGGAGGAGGACCTGCGGGGCCGCCGGGGGCGGGGGCGCCGACGGGCGCCATGGACGCCACGTACCGCGGCCACTCCTCCACCCAGTTGCGGCCGAGGTCGTCGATGAACGAGCCGGGCGGCGGCGTGACGCCGTGCGCGGCGCACCACGCGCCGGGCGCGTGCATGCCGGCGCGCAGCATCCCGTTGCTCGGCATCTGCTGCGGCGGGATGGGCGGCAGCTTGCCGGAGTCGAGGCCCATCTTGGCCTCGGCCTCCAGCTCGGAGGCGTCCTTCTCCTCCGACATGCCGATCGGGCCGACCTTGCTGGCGTTGAGGAACTGCCGGACGACCGGCTCCTCGCTGGACAGCAGCATCTCCCGGGGCCCGAACATCGCGAGGTTGCGCTGGTACAGCAGCCCGATGTTGTCCGGGACGGTACGGGCCGTGTTGATGTCGTGGGTGACGATGAGGAACGTCGCGCCGATCTGCGCGTTCAGGTCGATGAACACCTGGTTCAGGAACGCGGTGCGGACCGGGTCGAGGCCGGAGTCCGGCTCGTCCACCAGGAGGATCTCGGGGTCCAGCACGAGGGCGCGGGCGAGGCCGGCGCGCTTCTTCATACCGCCGGAGATCTCGCCGGGCAGCTTGTGCTCGGCGCCGAGGAGGCCGACCATGTCCATCTTCTCGAGGACGATCCGCTTGACCTCGGACTCGGACTTCTTGGTGTGCTCGCGCAGCGGGAAGGCGATGTTGTCGAACAGGTTCATCGAGCCGAACAGCGCGCCGTCCTGGAACAGGACGCCGAACAGCTTGCGGGTCTCGTAGAGCTGGGACTCGGGCAGGTGGGGCAGGTCCCTGTCACCGATCCAGATGTGCCCGCGGTCGGGCTTGAGCAGCCCGACGAGGGACTTCAGGAACACCGACTTGCCGGTACCGGACGGGCCCAGAAGAACGGAGATCTCACCTGCGGGAATGGTCAGCGACACGTCCTGCCAGATCACCTGGCGGCCAAAGGACTTGGTCAGGCCCTCGACTCTGATCTCGACGCCCACTCGTCACCTTTCGTCCAGGCCGGGGGGAATCCCGAACCAATGAGCGAGTAGTACTCAGGCTCTTGCTGTCGTCACACGGCGTGTCCGCCGTGTTGCTACCGTCCGGTAGCCGCGCCGGGTTCCACTACGGTAGCGGGCCGCTGTCCAAATGGAAGGGGTTCCGGTCCAGATCAGCGGCTAAATGCGACGTCGTAAGACAATCGTTACTTACGACGTCTATGAGACTAGTGGTCCAAGAACCAGCACCTCAAGCCCGCGGGCTCCGGCCGGCCCCGGGCCGCCGGCCGCCCGCCCGACCCGGACGGCGGGGACGCGGACCACCTGGTGTGACCACGGTGTCGAAACGGGACGGTACGCCGCCCGCCGACGGCCGCACAACCCGTCACGGCACACGCTTTTGGCCCGGCCTTTATCACTCCGGTACAGGAAACGGGCACCCGCTCGCGCACCTCGGAACAGCGCGTTCCCCGCGAACGCGAAAGAGGCGGCCACCCCGGATGGGGTGACCGCCTCCTTGGGAGAGCGGTCGAGCCGCGAGGCTCGGGAGCTCTGGAGCCGTCCTTACTTGACGGTGACCGAGGCGCCGGCCTTCTCCAGGGCCTCCTTGGCCTTGTCGGCGGTCTCCTTGTTGACCTTCTCCAGCAGCGGCTTCGGCGCGCCGTCGACCAAGTCCTTGGCCTCCTTGAGGCCGAGGCTCGTCAGGGCGCGGACCTCCTTGATGACCTGGATCTTCTTGTCGCCGGCACCCTCGAGGATGACGTCGAACTCGTCCTGGGTCGCGGCCTCCTCGGCGGCCGGGGCGGCGCCACCGGGGGCGGCGGCCACGGCCGCGACCGGGGCGGCGGCCTTGACGTCGAAGACGTCCTCGAACTGCTTCACGAACTCGGAGAGCTCGAGAAGGGTCATCTCCTTGAAAGCGTCGAGCAGCTCGTCGGTGCTGAGCTTCGCCATGATGTTTCCTCCGCTATGGCTTGAAATCTCGGGTGATACGGAACCGCGGGTGCGCCTACTCGGCGGCGGGTGCCTCGGCTGCGGCCTCGGCGGGCGCCTCGGCGGCACCGGCCTCGGCGGTCTCGCCGGCGGCCTCGCGCTTGGCGCGCAGCGCCTCGGCGAGCTGGGCCGCCTGCGTGGGCAGCGCGTTGAACAGCGCGGCGGCGTTCGCCATCGAGCCCTTCATCGCACCGGCCAGCTTGGCGAGGAGAACCTCGCGGGACTCGAGGTCCGCCAGCTTGGTGACCTCGGCCGCGTCCATCGACTGACCGTCGATGAAGCCGCCCTTGATCACCAGCATCGGGTTCGCCTTGGCGAAGTCGCGCAGGCCCTTGGCGGCCTCGACCACGTCGCCGCGCACGAACGCGATGGCCGACGGGCCTTCGAGCAGCGCACGGAACTGCTCGTCGACACCGGCCTCGTTCGCGGCGCGCTTGGTCAGCGTGTTCTTCACCACGCGGAACCGCGCGTTCTCGCCGAGGTTGTCGCGCAGCTCCTTGACCTGCGCGACGCTAAGCCCGCGGTACTCGGTCAGCACGGCGCCGCTGGAGCTCTCGAACTCGCTCTTGAGCTCGGCGATCGCCGCGTCCTTGTGGGCCTTGGCCATAGCCCTCCTTCCGATTACCTGGGTGGTCCGATCCGCGCCCGTCCGCCCTCGCGGGAGGGGGCGCCGATCCACCAAAAAACGCCCCGGCGCAGGCGCACGGGGCGTCCAGGCACGGCACGGAGGCCATGCGGAAGCTCTCGTCTCACCTACGCAGGCCGCCCGAACAGAGTCGGGTCCTTCGGTCACCCCACGGACATGAGGTGACGACCGGCGGTCTTCGGCATCGGACAGAATACGTCCCCCGCCGCGTCAGGCCAAATCGATTGGCTCGAGGGGCGGACGCGGAGGGACCGCGCCCCGGGCGGGGGCGCGGTCCCTCGGTCGTGCGGCCGGTGCCGCGGCGTCAGGTGCGCGGCATTCCGGTGCCGAGCTTGCCCATCAGCTCGCTGAAGTCGGTGACCTGGCTCGCCGGCGGCTCGTCGATCTGCACGGGCTTGCCGAAGTCGCGGTACTTCGTCGTCACGGTGAGGTCGCCCTGGGCGCCCTGGTCGGACTTCATCGTCATCTGGCGCGGCAGCTGCTGCCCGTCCACCCAGAGGTCGAAGTGCATGCTCTGCATGCCCACCTGGGCGAGCGTCTTGCGGTAGGCCTCCTGCTGCTCCGGAGGCAGCTTCGCGATCGCGTCCTCCATGCGGTAGGTGCCGGTGTAGTGCGTCGTCTTGACGCCGTCGATCGTCTCCTCGCCGACCTCGCGCGCGTCCTTGGACGCGGTCAGCATCTTGGTGTTCTGCACCGGGTCCATCTGGCGGGACTGCTGCAGCATCTGGTCGAGGTTCATGCCGGACTGCTTGCTCAGCTCGTCCAGCGAGAACTTGAGCCAGGGCTTGCCGCCCCCGCCGCCGGGCAGCTGCGACAGCATCGGCATCTTCATGTACATGTTGCCGCCCACGAGGCGCTGCTCCATGCCGCCCGTCGCCTTGCCCGCGACGGTCATGTCGCTGAAGTTCATGCTGTAGGCGATGTCGGGCTTCGTCCGGTACTGCATGTCGCCGTTCATCGTCACGTCGCCCTGGGGCGTGCCGGACATCTGCATCGACAGGGCGGCCTTGAACGAGTTGACGTCGCCGGTCTTCTCCGCGGCCTTGCCGAGCACCTGTGCGGCCGTCAGCTTGATGTTCTTGCCGGCCTCGTCCACCTTGTTGCCGGCGTCGCCCAGACAGCCGGTCAGCGAGAGGGCGAGGCCGGTGGCCAGCGCCGTGCCGGCGGCGAAACGACGGATCATGTGGGGGTTCTCCTTCTGCGTCTGGTCGCCCGGGCGCACGGGCCGAACACTGGGTCAGACGCTGGAGCGGCCCCCGCGGTTCATCCGCCGCCTCGGCCGGCTCGGTGCGGTCGCGCTCAGTTCCCGCCGAGGAGGGAGCCGAGCGTCAGCTGACCCACCTGGTCGGACGGCGGCGGGTTCACCGTGAAGGTCTTACCGTAGTCGCTGTAGAGGACAATGACCGAGGCGGTGTCGCCGCCCTCGCCGTCCGCCTTCGAGACGATCTTGCGCGGCAGGTTGTCGCCGTCCGTCCACAGATCGAAGTTGATCTTTCCGTTGGCGCGGTCCTTCGGCAGCCACTTGCCGACCTTCTCGCGCGCCTGGGCGTCGAGGCGGTTGAGCGCGTCGTCGACGGTGACCGTGCCGGCGTAGTGCGTCGTCTTCACGCCGTCGATGGTCTCGGTGCCGACGCGGCGGGCGTCCTTGGAGCCGGTGAACATCTTCGTCTGCTCGGCCGGGTCGACCTTCTGCACCTGGTCGACCAGGTTCCGCACGTCGAAGCCCGTGTGCTGCGACACCTGGTTCACGTCGACCCGCAGCCACGGCTTGCCGCCGCTGACGAACCGGGCGAGCTGCGGGACCTTCGCGTACAGCACGTCGTCCTTGAAGACCGCCTGGCCCTTGGCGCCCGGCATCGTCTGCCCGTTGCGGCTGACCTCGTCCAGCTTGGCGCTGAACTGCAGCGAGGGGCGCAGCTGGAACTGCCCGTCGGCGTGGATCCTGCCGGACTCGTCGCCGGTGCCGGTCACGGTGAGGTCGGCCTTGAACGCGTCGGCCTTCGCCGTCTTCTCAGACGTCTTGAGCAGCGCCTGCCCGGCACTGAGCTTCATGTTGTCCGTGTTCGCCGACCCGTCCCCGTTGCATCCGGACAGGACCAGCGCGGCACCCACGGCGGTACCGCCGGCGGCCACCACGAGTCGTCGGTTCATGAGGTTTTGGCCTCCCATGTTGTCCTCCTGGTATCCCCAGTGTCGCGGGACGCCTGCATCGCGGGCATCCCCCGGTGGTACGAACGGGTCACCCCGCGGTACGACCAACGGCGTAGCCCGCGCGCCCGCACCGGGGCGCCGGAGGACGGGAGGGTCAGCGGTAGGAGCCGAAGGACATCGTGCCGTCGAGCACGGCGGCGGGCGCCTGCGAGGACAGCTTGATCGTCGTCGGCCGGGCGCTGCTGTCGACCCACAGGTCGATCCCGCAGCCGGTCGAGTCGGGGATCACGGGCCGGATCTGGGTCGCGGCGTCCTGCGGCAGCAGCGCGTACACGCTGCTCATCAGCGCCTGCGCGGCGAAGTGCGTGCGCCCGGACGCGTCCGGCTCGCTCGCGGTCGTCCCGGGCAGCGTCCCGATCATGTAGGTGAACTGCCGGGGGTCGGACCCGTTCTGCAGCTGGCCCAGCTGCGCCGCGCTGAGCGTGGACTGCGTCCACTTCGCGCCGTCGAAGCCCTTGAGCACGTTCCCGCTCACGACCACCTTTTGCGTGATCTCGCTGGCCTCGCCGTTCAGCACCGTCTTGGTGACGCCGGTGGCGCTCATCGCGAACTTCGGCCACAGGGTGAACGAGGCCGTCTCGACCGCGTGCTTGTAGTCGCCGCCCTCCCCGATCTTCACCTTCATCTCCGTCTTGCGGGTGAAGGCGTGCAGGCTGGGGCCCGGCTGCGGCGGTGCAGTGGGCAGGCCGTGCGGGGCGGCGCCGTTCCCGGCGGCGGGAGCGCCCGGACCGGCCGGCCTGCCCGGACTCGTGCCCGGTGCGGTCGCGCCCGGGGACACGGTGCCGGACGCCGCGCCGTTCGGGTTGGTCTGGTCCTGCTGGGCCATGACGGCCGCCGGGGGCATCGAACCGGCGTCCTTCGCCGACTCCCCGCCGACCTTGACGACCATGAGGAAGGCCGTGGGCACGACGGCGACGGCCACGACGGCGGAGATGGCGATGGCCCGGTCGGTGCGACGCTTCACGAGCCCAATTCAACACCAGGTTCCTCGCCGGTAACAAAGGGATCGGGAATCGAATTGTCCGAATCCGGACTGCGATCTATGTATCCGTCGTGCTCGGTGGTAATGGGGTCACGGAGAGCCACGGGATGCCACGGGGCGTCCCCCGCCCGGCCGGCTAGACGGGTCCGGGTCCGGTGAGGCGGGCGCGGAGGGCCGACTTGCGGATCTTGCCGGTGGTGGTGCGCGGCAGCGCGGCGGCGTACTCGATGCGGCGCGGCGCCTTGAACCCGGCCAGGCGGGCCCGGCAGGCCGCGACCAGGTCCTCCTCGCTCGGCCGGACGCCGTCCGGGACGATGACCGCGCAGACCGTCTGGCCCCAGCGCGGATCGGGGAGCCCGATCACGGCGACCTGCCCGACGCCGGGGACCGTGCGCAGCACGTCCTCGACCTCCCGCGACGACACGTTCTCGCCGCCCGTGATGATCACGTCCTTGAGGCGGTCGACCAGGTAGAGGTAGCCGTCGGCGTCGACCCGGCCCGCGTCGCCCGTGCGGAACCAGCCGCCGGCGAACGCCTCCGCCGTCGCGCCCGGGTCGTCCCAGTAGCCGGGCGTGACCTGCGATCCCCGGACGACGACCTCGCCGAGCGCGCCCGGCGGGACCGGCGTCCCGTCCTCGGCCAGCACCGCGATCTCCACGCCCTCGGCGGGACGTCCCGCAGACTCCGCCAGCTCCGGCCGTGTCGTGAGCGCGGCGCGGTGGTCGTCCGGTGAGAGGAACGTCGCGTTCCCGGACAGCTCGGTCATCCCGTAGCCCTGGTTGAAGTCGCACCCGAGCACATCGCCGGCCCGGCGCAGCAGCGGCACCGGCATCGGCGCCGACCCGTAGGCGACGACCCGGATGCTGTCGCGGAGCAGCGTCAGCGCGTCCGGGTCGTCCGCCGCGTGGGCGAGGAGATCCTCCAGCATCGTCGGGGCCAGGGAGAGGTTCGTGACGCCGTGCCGGCGCGTCGCGTCCACGAGCGCGGCCGGGGTGAAGCGGCGCAGCACGACGGCATGGCGCCCGAACAGGTGGTGCAGGACGACCTGGTATCCGGCGACATGGCACAGGGGGAACGGCGTGCAGAACACGTCGTCCGCGCGTACGGGACGGCCCGACGCCGTGACCTCGATCCCCGCGAGCAGGCTCCGGTGCGTGAGGCGCACGCCCTTCGGGCGGCCCGTGGTGCCGCTGGTGAACATCAACCACGCGACGTCGTCGGCCTCGGACGTGGCGGCGGCGTGCGCGGGGCCGTCCCAAGGCAGTTCATCAATGCCGATCAGCGGCGGATGGCCTGCGGGCAGATCACCCTCGGCGGCCAGCCGGTCGAGCAGATCCCCCTCGCCGAGGACGAGCTCGGCGCCGCTCCGGGCGATCTGGTCCGCCCACTCGCGGGGATGCAGCCGCTGGTTGAGCGGCACCAGGACTCGGCCGACGCGCGGAACGCCGTAGTAGGCGGCGACGTATTCGAGCCGGTTGTGCGCCAGCAGCGCCACGCGCGCCCCCGGCGAGCAGCGTGCGGAGAGGTATGCGCTCAGGGCATCCACGCGCGCGCGCAGTTCCCGGAACGTCCACGTGGTGCCGTCCACCGACAGCGCCGGGGCGTCGGGGGTCCGCGTCGCCGCCGCGGCGAGCACGTCGTAGAGGCTGCGCGGCGAACCGTCCATCACTGTGCTGGGCATCCCGGCGAATCTACCGAGCACGCGGCCGGGCGGGCCGCCGCGGTACCGGTGGCCGGAACGGCGGAAGGGCGCCCCCGCCGCAGCGGGGACGCCCTTCCGATGATGCGTGACGCGTGGCGCGATCAGGCGGTCTCGAGCTCCGCGGTCAGGTTGCGGACCGCGTTCGGGTCCACCGGGATGCTCGGGCCCATCGACGTCGTCAGCGACGCCTTCTTCACGTACCGGCCCTTCGCGGCGGACGGCTTGAGACGCTGGATCTCGTCGACCGCGGCCGCGTAGTTCTCCACCAGCTGGCGCTCGTCGAAGGACGCCTTGCCGATGATGAAGTGCAGGTTCGCGTGCCGGTCGACACGGAACTCGATCTTGCCGCCCTTGATGTCGGTGACGGCCTTCGCGACGTCCATCGTGACGGTGCCGGTCTTCGGGTTCGGCATCAGGCCGCGCGGGCCGAGCACGCGGCCGAGGCGGCCGACCTTGCCCATCTGGTCCGGCGTGGCGACGACCGCGTCGAAGTCCAGGAAACCGCCCTGGATCCGCTCGATCAGGTCGTCCGACCCGACCAGGTCGGCGCCGGCGGCCTCCGCCTCCTGCGCCTTCGCGCCGACGGCGAAGACCAGCACGCGGGCGGTCTTACCGGTGCCGTGCGGCAGGTTGACGGTGCCGCGCACCATCTGGTCGGCCTTGCGCGGGTCGACGCCCAGCCGCAGCGCGACCTCGACGGTCGCGTCGAACTTGGTGACCGCGGTCTCCTTGGCCAGCTTCACGGCCTCGGCCGGGGTGTACAGCCGCTCCCGGTCGATCTTCTCCGCTGCGGCGCGGTAGCCCTTGCTGCGCTTCATGTGCGTTCCTCCAGTGGAACTCGTGGTGCGGGCCAGCGCCGGCCCTTCCACAAACGGTGTTACTTGACGTCGATGCCCATGGACCGGGCGGTGCCGGCGACGATCTTCTCGGCGGCGTCCAGGTCCTTGGCGTTCAGGTCGGGCATCTTGGTCGTGGCGATCTCGCGGATCTGGTCGCGGGTCACCGAGCCGACCTTGTTCTTGTGCGGCTCGCCGCTGCCCTTCTCCACGCCCGCGGCCTTCAGGATGAGCTGCGCGGCCGGCGGGGTCTTCGTGACGAAGCTGAACGACCGGTCCTCGTAGATGGTGATCTCTACGGGGATGACGTTGCCGCGCTGGGACTCCGTGGCCGCGTTGTACTGCTTGCAGAAGTCCATGATGTTGACGCCGTGCGGACCGAGCGCGGTACCGACCGGCGGCGCCGGAGTCGCCTGCCCGGCCTGCAGCTGGACCTTGACGAGCGCGGCGACCTTTTTCTTCGGAGGCATGCCTCTCCCTCAGCGTTCCGTTCTGCTCTGGTCCCGACTCCCGGATGCCCGGGCAACACGGCGGTCGGAACGTAACCGCTGTGTTGGGACCTTTGGCCGACCCCACATCCCCGCGTGCACGGGGAGCAGCGAAGCTGCACCTTGACGAGTGCAGCGATCTTGGGGTCATCCCCGCATGTGCGGGGCCGTGGTGTCTCGCTCCCAAAGTGAGAGCCGAGATCCAACCCGTCCTCGCATTACCGAGGACAACCCGTACAGGATACGGCCTCGGCGGGGTGCGTCGGTCCGCTCGGGCCGTCCGGCGGCGTGGTGCGGCAGGGCCGGCACGTGTTCGGGCCGTCCCCGCGAGAGCGGAAACGGCCCGAAGGTGGTCTGAAAGGCTCGGTCAGATCTTGGAGACCTGGTTGAACGAGAGCTCGACCGGGGTCTCGCGGCCGAAGATGGAGACCAGGACCTTGAGCTTCTGCTGCTCGGCGTTGATCTCGTTGACCGTCGCGGGGAGGGTGGCGAACGGGCCGTCCATGACGGTGACGGACTCGCCGACCTCGTAGTCGACGGTGGCCGCGGTCTTCGCCTGCTCCTTGGCGACCTTGGCGGCGCCCTCCTCCGGCTCGGGGGCCAGCAGGTTGGCGACCTCGTCGAGGCTCAGCGGGGACGGCTTGTTCAGCAGGCCGACGAAGCCGGTGACGCCCGGGGTGTTGCGGACGGCGGCCCAGGACTCGTCGGTCAACTCCATCCGGACGAGGATGTAGCCCGGCAGGACCTTCTCGTTGACCTTCTGCCGCTTGCCCTGCTTGATCTCGGTCACCTCGTGCTGCGGGACCTCGATCTGGAAGATGTAGTCCTCCATGTTGAGGGTCTGCGTCCGGGTCTCGATGTTGGTCTTGACCCGGTTCTCGTAGCCCGCGTAGGAGTGCACGACGTACCAGTCGCCCGGCTGGAGCCGGAGCTGCATCTTGAAGTCGGCGTACGGGTCGGCCGGCGGCTCGGCCGGGCCCTCCTCGTCGTCGCCGTCGGTCTCGTCCTCGCCCTCGACGGCCTCGGCCAGCTCCGCGGCGCCCTCGGCGGCGTCCTGCGCGGGACCCTCGCCCTCGAGCTTCGTGTCCGCGGGCTCGCCGTCGCCGGCGGAGACGACCGCCTCGGCCGTCTCGTCGGCGGGCTCAGCCGCCAGGTCGGCCGCAGCAGCCGCAGCGGACTGGGCCTCTTCAACGGCCTCGTCGTAGGGCTGTGAGGACTCGGACACGGTGACTCTTTCTCTCGGACTGCGGTGATGGTCTTACCGGTGATGGTCTTACCAGGGTACGGCGGACTCGCCGGAATCGCGCGCGGTGGCCGCGCGGCGTCAGCCGAAGATGGCGTAGACGCCCTTCTGCAGGCCGTAGTCGAAACCGGAGACGATCGCGACCATGATCAGCACGAAGACCAGCGCGGCGGTCGTGTAGGTGACCAGCTCGCGCCGCGTCGGCCAGATGACCTTGCGCAGCTCGGCGATGACCTGACGGACGAACAGCGCGGGCCCGGTCCGCCGGGAAGCGGACTTCTTCTTGCCCTTGCTCTTGCCTTCGTCCTTGGCCTCGGGCTCGTCGCGCTCGTCGCGCGTCTCAGTCGCCATTTGCCGCCGTTCACCTCATAGGTCGTGATCCAACCACCGACGTGGTTGCCGCGCGGTCCCGTGCCGCGTTCCGCCACGGCGCCGCCGTGGCGCGGCCGGCACGGGTGCGCGCACCGCACCTCGCAGGGCAGGAGGGACTCGAACCCCCAACCGCCGGTTTTGGAGACCGGAGCTCTACCAATTGAGCCACTGCCCTTCATTCTCCGGCTAAGGAGAACACCCGGCCGCACGGCCGGGGTGGTGCCGCGTCCCAGCTTACGGCCTCATCGTGATGCCCGCGTGCGGACAGGCTCGTATACCGGTGACGCGTCACTTGGAGGGTGAGTCTACGTGCCGGAGCGCCCCGCGTCGAACCGATACCCGCAGATCCTTCGCGGCGCCGCGGCGGGGCGGTGGCGGGCGCCGCGGCGAAGCCCGTCCGACCGGCCCGGATATATGTCCCGGGTCACGAGGCCGCGTCTGTAACGATAGGGACATGAGCACTGACCGTCCTCGCATCTCCAAGCGCATCGCCGCGATATCCGAATCCGCCACGCTGGCCGTCGACGCCAAGGCCAAGGCGCTGAAGGCGGCGGGCCGCCCGGTCATCGGGTTCGGCGCGGGCGAGCCCGACTTCCCCACCCCGGACTACATCGTCGAGGCGGCGGTGACCGCCTGCCGGGTGCCGCGCTTCCACAAGTACACGCCGGCGGGCGGGCTGCCCGAGCTGCGCGCCGCCATCGCCGAGAAGACCGAGCGCGACTCCGGCTACAAGGTGGAGGCCAACCAGGTCCTGGTGACCAACGGCGGCAAGCAGGCGGTGTACGAGGCGTTCGCGGCGCTGCTCGACCCGGGCGACGAGGTCATCGTCCCCACCCCGTACTGGACGACCTACCCCGAGTCGATCAAGCTGGCGGGCGGCGTGCCCGTGGACGTCGTCGCCGACGAGACCACCGGCTACAAGGTGACCGTCGAGCAACTGGAGGCGGCCCGCACCGACCGCACGAAGGTGCTGCTGTTCGTGTCGCCGTCCAACCCGACCGGCGCCGTGTACTCGCGCGACGAGATCGAGGCCATCGGGCGCTGGGCCGACGAGCACGGCCTGTGGGTCGTCACCGACGAGATCTACGAGCACCTCGTGTACGGGGGCGCCGAGTTCCACTCGATGCCGGTCGTGGTGCCCGAGCTCGCCGACCGGACGCTCGTCCTGAACGGCGTGGCGAAGACGTACGCGATGACGGGCTGGCGCGTGGGCTGGCTGATCGGCCCGGCGGACGTGGTGAAGGCCGCGCAGAACCTGCAGTCGCACGCGACGTCCAACGTGGCGAACGTGTCCCAGGCCGCGGCGCTCGCCGCCGTGACCGGCGACCTGTCGGCGGTGGCGGAGATGCGCAAGGCGTTCGACCGGCGCCGCCAGACGATCGTGCGGATGCTGAACGAGATCCCCGGCGTGGTCTGCCCGGAGCCGGAGGGCGCGTTCTACGCCTACCCGTCGGTCAAGGCGCTGCTCGGCAAGCAGCTGCGCGGCAAGCGCCCGGAGACGTCGGTGGAGCTGGCGTCGCTGATCCTGGAGGAGGCCGAGGTCGCGCTGGTGCCGGGCGAGGCGTTCGGCACCCCCGGCTACTTCCGCCTCTCCTACGCCCTGGGCGACGACGACCTCACCGAAGGCGTCTCGCGGGTCGCGAAGCTGCTCTCCGAGGCGAGCTGACCGCACCGCGGAGCGGGAAAGAGAACCGGCCCCGGGCGTGCACTTCGCCCGGGGCCGGTTCTGTGCGGACGGGGCGTGCCCGGCCCCGTCCGGGATCGCCCGGCGGGCGGCTCCGCAGCGGCCCCTCAACGCCGGCGGACGCCCTGCCAGGGCAAGGGTCGGTGATTCCTACGGCCGGACGCCTTCGGCGATGCGCATGAGCCGGTCCTTGGTCGTGCCCTTGGCGGTGACGGTGACACCGACCCCGGGCCGCGCCATCCAGGAGATCTGCCGCGTCGAGTCGGGCCCGTCGCCGACCAGCGCCGGCATGCCCCGCACGGACGTGTGCCCGGGGAGGCCCGGCGTCCGCATGAGGTCGCGCGGACCGGTGAGCCCGCTGCCCGTCACGAGCGCGATCTCCACCGAGCCGGCGTCGCCGCGCCACGCGCACGTCGTGGTCTTGCGCCCGGCGTCGCCGGCGACGGCGCAGGGGCCGTCGGCGGCCAGCCCGTCCGGGATGTAGGTGATCCAGTCCGGCAGCCTGTCCACCACGCCGCCGACACCGGGCTTGTGCGGCGCCGTGTCGCCGCCGCCGGACGACGGGTGCGCCTCCGGTTTCGGCGAAGCGCCCGCCTCGGGCCTCCCCTTGGACGGCGGGGACGCGGGGAGGCCCGAAGCGGGGGGCCGTTCCGGCGGCCGGGACGCGGAGGCGGTCCCGGTGGGGCGGGCCGTCTCCGTGCTCCCGGCCGGTGTGGCCCGGAACGACTGATAGGTGGGCACGAGGGCGAGCGCCGCGACCGATGCGGCGGCGACGCCCGCGGCGGCGTGCACGCGGGCCCTGCGGCGCCGGTGCCGCCGCTTGACGTCGGCGACGAGCGACGGTGACGCGGTCGCCCCGGCCACCTGCTCGGCCATGGCCTTCCGCAGTTCACTCTCCAGGTCCATCGCTCAGCTCCCCAATGGCGCCAGGTTCGAGTCGAGGCGCTCCCGGAGCCTGGCGAGCCCCCGGGACGCCTGGCTCTTGACCGTTCCGACCGAACAGCCGAGAGCCTGTGCCGTCTCCGCCTCCGAGAGGTCCTCCCAGAAGCGCAGGACGAGCACGGCCCGCTGGCGCGGGCCGAGCCTGCGCAGCTCCTCCATGAGCGTCCCCCTCAGCTCGACGGCGTGGTTCGGTGAGGCCGCCGGGGTCTCCGGAAGCCGCGCCATGTGGATCTCGCGGAGCACCTTCCACCGCCGGGACCGGCTGATCACGAGGTTGACCAGGATCCGGCGGACGTAGGGCTCCGGATCGCTGCCCGGTTCCAGCCGCCCCCAGTGGCGGTAGGCCTTCTCCAGCGCGGTCTGCAGGATGTCCTCGGCGTCCTGCCGCGCCCCGCACATCAGTGCCGCGGTGCGCAGCAGGGCATCGCCGCGTGCCGCCACGAACTCCACGAACGACTCGTCGTCTCGACGCCCCACTGTGCTCCGTCCCGGCTAGTGCGGTTCCGGTGTTGCGATGTGCCGTGGGCGGACGGCCCCGCGCCTGGGCCGCCCGCCCCCGTCTCTTGGTGTCGGCGGGCCCGGTTCCCGGGTCCGCGCTATCGGGCCTGCCGCAGGGCGGTGGCCATGTCCGGCAGCCCGCCGGCGAGGACGGGGCTGCCGTCGAGGTACATCGAGTAGCCGTTCGGGTCGAACAGCAGCACGCCGCCGCCCTTCGGGCTCTGCCAGGCGGCGAGGCCGGCGACGGCGACCGGGGAGCCGCCCTCGGGCAGCTTCAGCGCCTTCCGCAGCTCGGCCTGGGACATGCCGGCGGGCGTCTTCAGGGTCTCGACGGTGACCCACTGGCCGGCCTTGCCGACCCACTTCTGCGTGACCGCGCAGACGTTCTGCTCGCGGAGCTCGGCCGAGCCGGGAACGGTGGAAGCGTAACGCAGGCCCTTCGTCAGCATGGCGGCCTTCTCGGCGGCGCCGCCGACCTTCACGGCGGGCTTCAGCGTGCTGCAGTCGAGCTTCGGCACGGCGGGCAGGCCGGGCTCGGCGGGGACGCGCGCGGCCGGCGGAGCCGACCGGGCGTTGGCGGGGGCGTCCTTGGTGGACGGCACGCAGGTCGGGAGGTTCGCGGGGAGCTTGCCCTTGGCGTCCGCCGGGACCTCGACGCCGGGGACCTTCGCCCCGGGCAGGTCGGTCTTCGGCAGCTCGCCCTTCGGCAGGCCGGGGGCGGGGACGCCGGTGTCGGGCAGGTTCGCGCCGTTCTGCTTCAGCTGCTGCTCGACCTGCTTGCGCTGCTGCTCCAGCTGCTTCTTCGCGCCGGTCTCGGGGATCCCGGCGGCGGGGGCGCCCGCCTTGGGCAGCTTCGCCGGGACGCAGGTCGGCAGGGTCTTCGGCGCGTCCTGCACCGTGCGCTCGACGGCGGTGGGGGCCTTGGCGTCGTGCGACTGGAGGCCCGCCTCGTGGTGGGAACCGGTCATCGCCCAGGTCGCGCCGCCGCCGACGGCGACGGTTCCGACGGCGGACGCGGCGATCAAGGCGGCCTTCAGGGTGATCATGGTGTGTGTCCCTTTCTGCCCGGGTCTTTCCAGCGGGGGGTGCTAGCGGGGGCGGGTCGCCCGTATCTCTCTGGCGCCCCTCGTATACGCACGGTGCCCGGAGGGGGTTGCACGCGATTCCAAAGTTTTTTCGGGATGCCCATGGGGCGCGATGGCCGCGCGGTGTCATGCGAGGTAGTCCGGTGTGATGATCCTGCGGGTCCGGGGTTCGGCCGGGCCGATGATCCGGCAACATTGGCTCATGGAGGCCAGTACCGTTTCACTCCGTCCGGTCCCGCGGGGCACCGCCCGTCCGGACGTGGGCCTGCTCCCGAAGGCGCACCTGCATCTGCACTTCACCGGGTCGATGCGGCATTCCACGCTGGTGGAGCTCGCCAACCTGCACGGCGTCCACCTGCCGGACGCGCTCGTCGAGGACTGGCCGCCCAAGCTGCACGCGACCGACGAGCGCGGCTGGTTCCGGTTCCAGCGCCTGTACGACATCGCGCGCTCGGTGCTGCAGACCCCCGACGACCTGCGCCGGCTGCTGCGCGAGACCGCGGAGGACGAGGCGGCCGAGGGGTCCGGCTGGCTGGAGATCCAGGTCGACCCGAGCGGCTACGCGGCACGGTTCGGCGGGCTGACCCCGACCGTGGAGCTGGTGCTGGACGCGGCGCGGGAGGCGTCGGCGGCGTCCGGCGTCGGCATCGGCGTGGTGATCGCCGCGAACCGGACCCGGCACCCGCTGGACGCCAAGACGCTGGCGCGGCTGGCCGTCCGGTACGCGGGCGAGGGCGTGGTGGGGTTCGGGCTGTCCAACGACGAGCGGCGCGGCCGGGCCTACGACTTCGAGGGCGCGTTCCGGATCGCCAAGCGCGGCGGGCTCCTGTCGGACCCGCACGGCGGTGAGCTGCTCGGCCCGGCGAGCGTCCGCGAGTGCCTGGACACGCTGGACGCCGACCGGATCGGCCACGGCGTCCGCGCCGTGGAGGACCCGCGCCTCCTGGCGTCGATCGTGGACCGGGGCGTCACGCTGGAGGTGTGCCCGGCGTCGAACGTGGGGCTCGGCGTGGCGGCGACGGCGGGCGACGTCCCGGTGCGGCGGCTGTTCGAGGCGGGCGCGTCGATCGCGCTGGGCGCCGACGACCCGCTGCTGTTCGGGTCGCGGCTGGCGCGCCAGTACGAGCTGGTCCGCACCGAGCACGGGTTCACCGACGAGGAGCTGGCGGAGCTGGCCCGGCAGTCGATCAGGGCGTCGGCGGCGCCGGACGCCCTGCGCCGCCGCCTGCTGGCGGGGGTCGACGCCTGGCTGGCGGGCTGACCGCCCAGCCGCCGGAGTCGGCGAAGGTCTCGACGCCGCGCAGGCCGTCCGCCCAGGCCGCGGTCGAGCCGGGCACGTCGTCGCCGTACGGGACGCCGAGGGCGCTGAGGACGTGCACGAGCAGCCCCGCCGACAGGATCCGGGCGATCTCCTCGGGCGGCGCGCCGGTCAGGTCGCCGACGAGCCGCCACAGCCGCGCCCAGCGGACGCGCCCGAGCCGGGCGGTGTCGGCGTCCCGGACGGCGACCGCGTAGATCTTGAGCAGCAGCCGGGGAAGCGCGGGCGCGTCCTGCGGCAGCCGCGCGCAGGCGCGCGCCGTCGCGTCGAGCGCCGCGTCGCCGCGCAGCCCGGCGGCGGCGTCCCGCAGGACGCGCTCCAGGTCGTCGAAGCAGCGCTCGGCGGCGGCGAGGAACAGCGCGTGCTTGGACGGGAAGAGCCGGAACATGTAGGGCTGCGAGACGCCGATCCGCCGGGCGATCGTCCAGGTGGACGTGCCGTCGTAGCCGCCCTCGGCGAACTCGGCGATCGCGGCCCGCACCGCGAGCTCGCGACGCTCCGCGGCGCTCATCCTCGGGCTCATACCGTCCAACGTAGTGCCGTCCCGCCCGCCGGGTCAGTCGGCGGGGGTCCACATGCCCCGGTGTTCCAGGTGGGCGGTCAGGAGGGCTCCCGCGCGGACGATGTGGGCGCGCATCTCGGCGGCGGCGTCCGGCGCGTCCCCGGCGCGGAGGGCGGTGAGGATCCGGGCGTGGTCGCGGACGGCGAGGGCGGGCCAGCCGGGGAGCCGGCCGTACAGGCCGCGCGGGGCGTACCGGGCCACCGTCCCGAGCGACCAGGCGAGCTTCGGGGAGTCGGCGGCCAGGTTGATCTCCCGGTGGAAGAGGTGGTCGTACTCCTCGACCAGGTCGGGGCGGCGGGCGGCCCGGGCGCGTTCCAGCGCGCGGTGGAGGTCGGCGAGTTCGCGGAGGGCGGCGGCGCCGATCCGCGGGGTGGCGCGCGCGGCGAGTTCGGCGGCGATGCCCGCCTGCACCCAGAACAGGTCCTGGACGTCCCGCTTCGACAGCGGCGCGACGACGAACCCGCGCCGCGGCTCCAGCACGACGAACCCTTCGCTGCGCAGCGACTTCAGCGCCTCCCTGACGGGGGTGACGCTGATGCCGAACTCCACGGCGAGGCGCTCCAGCCGCAGGTGGTCGCCGGGGCGGAGCCGGCCGTCCATGATCAGCTCGCGGATGCGGGCGGCGGCCTCGTCGCTCAGCTGCGGCCGGGTGCCGAGCGCCCGCCGGGGCGGGGGCAGGGGGGCGGGTAGGGCCACGGCGGTACTCCCGTCCGGGCCCTTCCGCGGCCGAGCCCCGCGGTGGTCGAGGGCCCTGCCCTCATGGTTCCCGCTCCCGGCCCGTTTCAGCCGGGCCGGCGGGTCAGAGGGTGACGCCGACGAGGACGGGCTCGTTGACGAGTTCGACGCCGAACGCGTCGCGGACGCCGTCGCGGACCTCGCGGGCCAGCGCGAGCAGGTCGGCGGTGCGGGCGTCGCCCGGGTTGGTGAGCGCGAGGGTGTGCTTGGTGGAGATCCGGGCCGGGCCGCGGGCGTGGCCCTTGCCGAACCCGGCGCGGTCGATGAGCCAGGCGGCGGACGTCTTGACCCGGTCGCCGGCCTCCGGGTAGCGGGGGAACACCGCGTCCGGGCCGAGCCGCTCGGCGACGCGGCGCTCCAGCTCGGCGAGCTGGCCGGGGTCGAGGATCGGGTTGGTGAAGAACGATCCGGCGCTGCGGGTGTCGGGGTCGGCCGGGTCCAGGACCATGCCCTTGCCCTGCCGCAGTTCGAGGACGGCGTGCCGGGCCTCCTTGAGGGTGACCCTGTCCCCCGGCTGGACGCCCAGCTTGCGCGCCAGTTCGGCGTAGGCGACCGGCTGGGACTCCTCGGCCTCGTGCAGCGCGTACGTCACGTCCAGCACGACGTACCGGTCGTTGCCCTTGAAGACGCTGTGCCGGTAGGTGAAGCGGCAGGCGTCGCGGTCGAGGGTGACGACGGCGCGGGCCTCCCGGTCGTAGGCGCGCACCGCGACGATGGTCTCGCTGACGTCCTGCCCGTAGGCGCCGACGTTCTGGATGGGGGTGGCGCCGACGCGCCCGGGGATGCCGGACAGGCATTCGACCCCGGCGAGGCCGTCGGAGACGCAGCGGGCGACGAACGGGTCCCAGTCCTCGCCGGCCTGGACGCGGACGAGGACGGTGTCGCCCTCGGCGGACGCGCGCTCGGTGCCGCGGGTGCCGACGTGCACGACGGTGCCGGCGAAGCCGTCGTCGGACACGACCAGGTTGCTGCCGCCGCCGAGCACGAGGAGCGGTTCGCCCTCGTCGTCGGCCTTGCGGACCGCGGCGACCAGCTCGTCCTCGGTCGTCGCCTCGACGAAGCGCCGGGCGGGGCCGCCCAGCCGCAGCGTGGTGTATCCCGCCAGGTTCACGTCTTCGGCGAACACCGCCACGTCGTCCTCCCCCTAGCCGTGCGTGCCGCGGCCCCCGCGACGGCATCGGCCGGGACGCCCCGGCCGATGCGTCACCGTCCGTCAGGCGAGCTTGACGACCGCCCGCGCGCGCGTGAGGACCTTCTGGTCGTTCGACCTGGCGGTGAGCGCCACGACGACCTTGTTGTCGTCGAGCTTCTCCTCCACCTTGCCGCTGATCTCCAGGGTCGCGCCGCCCTCGTCGGGGACGACCACCGGAGAGGAGAACCGTACCCCGTAGTCGACGACCGCACCCGGATCGCCGGCCCAGTCGGTGACGAACCGGCCGCCCTGCGCCATCGTGTACATGCCGTGCGCGATCACGTCCGGGAGGCCGACGGCCTTCGCGACGGACTCGCGCCAGTGGATCGGGTTGAAGTCCCCGGACGCGCCCGCGTACATGACGAGGTTGGCGCGGTCGACCGCGTAGCTCTGCGCGGGGATCTCGGTGCCGACCTCGACGTCGGCGTAGTTCACCTTGGCGGTCATCAGGCCCCCCGCTCCACGATCGTGTTGTAGGTCTTGCAGATCAGCTCGCCCTCGGTCGTCTTGACGTCGGTTTCGACGACCATCTTCTCGTTGTTCCCGATCGACTTGATCTCGGTGATCGTGGACGTGCAGGTCACGACGTCGCCGGCGTGCAGCGGGCGGGTGTACTCGAAGCGCTGCTCGCCGTGCACGACCATCGCGTAGTTGAGCCCGAGGTCGGGGTCGGCGAGGCCGGGGTTGCCGAGGGAGACCACGATCGGGAACGTGGGCGGCGCGATGACGTCGGGGTACCCGGCCGCCTTGGCCGCCTCCTGGTCGCGGTAGACCGGGTTACGGTCGCCGATCGCGTCCGCGAACTCGCGGATCTTCACCCGGCTGACCTCGTACGGCTCGCTGGGCGGGAAGCTCCGCCCGATGAAATCGCGGTTCAGTGCCATGCAATCCGTCCCTCCAGGTCGAACGGGCCGCGCTGCCCGGGCGCCCGCCTGTTCCGTCTTCGCGTCGGACGGTAACAGAATGACGTTCAGCCCGCCCCCGCCGGGTCTCACTGGCGGGGACGGGCTGATCGATGTCAGGGCAAGCGCGCGAAGAAGGCGCCGTTCTCAGCCGGCCGTGCGGCGCTCGGCTACCGGGTCTCCCGGTGCGGGCGGTGGCAGCGGCAGTTGGGGCAGTACTTCTTCAGCTCAAGGCGGTCCGGGTCGTTGCGCCGGTTCTTCCGCGTGATGTAGTTGCGGTGCTTGCACTCCTGGCAGGCCAGCGTGATCTTCGGCCGGACGTCGGTGGCAGCCACGATGGAGTGCCTTTCTGGGTAAGGGACATGGATCTACGGACCTCGGCCGCCCGGGCGGGCGGCCGGCGATTCGACCCAGCCTGCTCACCTCCCGGAGGAGGTGAGAGACATGGGTAGTAGCGAGGGCCGGACTTGAACCGGCGACACAGCGATTATGAGCCGCTTGCTCTGCCTGACTGAGCTACCCCGCCGTGATGGTCGGTGTGGACCGGATTGCAAGGATACCGGATGCTCACCGAACCCTGGAAACGCGAAAACCCGGATCGAGATCGGGGCTTCGGTTTCGCGGGTTCCGCTGGACCGCCTCCCAGAATACCGGGTGCTCCGGTGGGCTGCGAAACGTCCTGCTGGAACCGGTGGGACGGTACCACAGCGCCTGGTAAGGAGCGAATCAGCGCGTTCCGCCTCCGGGGCGGCGGCCTGCTGCTTCGCGGCGCCGCTTCGCGGCGGAACCCCGCCTCGCCGGTGGAGACGACGAAGGCCGCCGTCCGATGAGATCGGATGGCGGCCGGGATGCCGTGAGCCCCTTTACGGAATCGAACCGTAGACCTTCTCCTTACCATGGAGACGCTCTGCCGACTGAGCTAAAGGGGCTTGCGTCGTTCGCGCAGTGAAACCATACACGGCCTGAGCGCGTGGTGCGAACCGGATTGCCCGGCCGGCGTCCGCGCTGGTCAGCGGGGCGGGCGCCGTCAGCGCGGCGCGCCGGGTCCGCCCGGCGGGCGCCGTCGCGGCGCGGCGGGCCGCGTCAGCGCAGCAGGCCGCGGGCGATGACGAGCTGCTGGATCTGGCTCGTCCCCTCGTAGATCCGGAACAGCCGGACGTCGCGGTAGAAGCGCTCGACGGCCACGCCGCGCATGTAGCCCATGCCGCCGTAGACCTGCACGGCGCGGTCGGCGACGCGTCCGACCATCTCCGAGCAGAAGTACTTGGCGCAGGACGGCCCGAGCTTGGTGTCCTCACCGGCGTCGTAGGCGCGGGCGGCCTCCAGCACCATGGAGCGTCCGGCGTACAGCTCGGTCTGGGAATCGGCGATGAGCCCTTGGACGAGCTGGTATTCGCCGATCGTCTTACCGCCCTGGCTGCGTTCCTTTGCGTAGGCGACGGTCTCGTCCAGGATTCTCTGGGCGAGTCCGACGCAGACGGCGGCGATGCTGAGCCGCCCATGGGCGAGGGACGCCATCGCGGTGCGGAAGCCCGTTCCCTCCGTCCCGACCATGGCTTCGGCGGGCACGCGCACGTTGTCGAAGAAGACCTCGGCCGTGTGCGCGCCGCGCTGGCCCATCTTCTCGTCGGACGGGCCGACGCTCAGGCCGTCCGCGCCCTTCTCGACGAGGAACGTGGAGATGCCCCGCGAGCCGGCGCCGCCCGTCCTGGCGAAGACCATGAAGACGTCGGCCTCGGGGGCGTTGGTGATGAACCGCTTCGCGCCGTTGATGACGTAGCCGCCGTCGCCGTCGGGGGCGGCGGTCGTGGCGAGCGTGCTGGGGTCGGAGCCGGCCTCGGCCTCGGTGAGCGCGAACGCGCCGACGACCTCGCCGGACGCGAGCTTGGGGAGCCACGCGTCCTTCTGCGCCTCGGTTCCGGAGTTCACCAGGACCTGCCCGGCGATGCCGTTGCTGGTGCCGAACATGGAGCGGAACGCCGGGCTGGCGTAGCCGATCTCGAAAACGAGCCGGACCTCCTCGCTCAGCGACAGGCCGAGGCCGCCGTACTGCTCGGGCAGCGCGTACCCGAACAGCCCCATGTCCTGCGACGTGCGGCGCAGCGCCGCCGGGATCGCGTCGGTCTCCTCGATCTCGTCCTCGCGCGGGACGACCTGCTCGCGGACGAAGCTGCGGACGGCCTTGAGCACGTCGTCGAAATCCTGTGGCTCCATGGCCTCATTCTAGAATCAGATTCCAAGATGGGGGCGGTTCCGGCCGATTCCCGTGCGCCCCGCCCGCTGTGCGAAGGTGATCAACCATGCCGCTACAGCACGCCGTCGAGGAGGCCGTCCGGGCGGCCATCGCCGAGGACCGCTCCTTCGGCGACCTCCTGCCCTCCCTCATGGACGCGTCCCGGACCGCGTCCCCCGCCGAGATGACCGCCGCGCTGCCCCGCCTCGCCGAGGGCATCGCGCAGGCCCCGCCGAACCTCGGCGGCTGGCTCGCCGTGATCTCCGGCGCCTGGATCGAGAACGGCGCCGACCCCGCGCCCGTCGGGCCCGCGCTCGTCCAGCGGATCACCGAGGTCACCGCCGCCGCGCTGGCGTTCGGCAACGCCTGGACCGAGGCCACCGGCGGCGAGCCGCCGCCCGACATGCAGGAGGAGCAGCCGTCCCAGCGGGCGGTCGACACGGTCGGACCCGTCCTCGGCGACGGCGCGGTCGTCACGATGATGGCGTGGTTCGCGCTGCCGCAGTACGCGATGGCGGGCTGCACCCTCCTGCAGATGGCACCGGGCCTGCGGGCGTCCCTCGGCGACCGCGACCTCCACCTCCGCGCCGCCGGGGAGGCGTCCCGGCACCTCGGGCAGATGGAGCACTACCAGGCGCTGCTGCGCGTCCTGGACGGCGAGCGCCTCCTCGTCCTCGACCGGGCGAGCCGCCAGGGCTGGACGGTCACGATCGGCGGCATCGGCGACAACTTCCAGCTGCACATGCTGCTCGGCGGGGCCCTCATCGGGCGTCCCGGCGGGCTGACCGGCGAGCGGCCCGCGCCGGAGATCCTCGCGTGCTTCCTGAACGCCGACGCCCCGCCCGGACCGCCGATCGTGTCCAGCCCGTGGAACCTCGTCGACGCGCACGGCGAATGGATCTGGAACGAGGGCGTGCCCGCCGACATCCCCGCCGTCAACGGCACCCGCGTCGTCGTGATCGACCCGCCGTCCTACAACCGGACGTTCCCCGCCGGGCGGCGCTTCCCGCTGATGCCGGCCACGCTCCGCGTCGACGGGATGCACCTGCCGGAGGACCTCGGCGCCTGGTGGCCGAACATCAAGCCGGCGACGCGCTGACCGCTAGAAGCGCACCAGGACGGCGGTGGCGTCGTCGTACCGCTTGCCCCTGGGCTTCGTGCCCGCCGCCTCCGCGGCCCTGGTGCGCCGGACGAGCTCCCTCGGCCCCTCCTCGTCCAGCAGTTGGAGCAGCTCGTCCCACCCCATCAGGCCGAACCGCTCGACCAGCCGGGACGCGCCATCGCTCAGCACCGCCGCCCGCCGCAGACCGTCCACCGGCACCTCGCCGGTCAGCCCCTCGTACGCGGCCTCGGGCTTGGTGCTCGCCACCCAGAACCCGCCGGGGCTGTTGCGCGACCTGCGCACGCCTTCGAGGGTGTAGCTCGGCAGATGGTCGACCCGGTCGTCCCGGAAGACCATGATCTCGCCGACGTCCACCACGATCGGGGAGTCCGCGAGGACGAACCACTCCACGGCCGCGCCGCGGCGGCGCAGCAGCGACACCGTCGCCGACGGGCTGTCCGGGTTCTGCAGGTCGCACGTCCCCGTGTGCGCCTCCCCCGTCACCTTGATCGCCTCCGCGACCAGGTCGGGCAGCGGCTTGCCGTCCTCCAGCGCCAGCAGCGCCGCGATCCCGCCGCCCAGCCGGCGCACCAGCCACGCCGGGTCGTGCCGGCACCCGCTGTCCACCCCCTGCGGCGCCGTCGCCCCGTCCAGCAGCACCACCCAGCCGGGCCCGGCCGCCACGAAATCCTCGTTCGGCCGCCCGGGCGTCGCCTCACTCACATAACTCACCTGCACGAATGCAGGTCTACCCGGTGAAGCGGCCGGCCGGGGACCGGTAGACCAAACCCGCAACCCCGGCCCGCGGCCCCGCCGCTCTCCGGTATCGGACGGGCGCGCGCGCCGCCGGCTGACATGGTCCACCGGACGCCCCACGTTTCGGACACCATTGCGGACCATTCACGCAGGTCAGCCACCTGGGGAGAGCGTTTTTCGGTCGCGAAGAAGGCCACTTCCGGTCACCGATTCGTGTATCCACGCCGTCCCGCAGCCGTGCCGGAGCCGTCCCGCCGAACAAAGCAGACATCTCAGACATGCTGACGTTTACCCAGCTCACCGTCGTGATCACGACGACCGCGCGGCCCTGATGGTCCACACGCGATGGGCCGGTCACAGCGCTCCAGGAGAACCAGCCGCCTCCACCGTCCCATGCCTCTCATCTGCGGCTTTACCCGTCCAACATCCCAAATGTTCACCGCGAGGCATTACGGTTCCACCCGTCGCCGCCGCGCGCGGTGACGTCATCGGGGTCCAAGGGGCGAGGAGCGGGGTCTGTGGAACGTCATGGTCGGCGCGCGCGTGCGCTGACGGCCCTCGCCATCGGGCTGACGGGCCTGGTCACGGCCACCTTCCTCGCCGTCCAGGCGTTCCAGGGCCACACGGCGACGGCCGCGCCGCCCATGCCGGCGCCCGACGCGTCCACCGCACCCGGCACGGCCGTCCCCACCACGACCCCCGCCCTGCCCCGCTCGGCACCGCTCCGCCTCGAAGTGCCGCGGATCGACGTCCGCACACCGCTGATGACCCTCGCCAAGAACGCCGACCAGACCGTCGAAACCCCGCCGCTGAGCCGCGCCCAAGTGGCCGGCTGGTACCGGCTCGGCCCCGCGCCCGGGAGCCGCGGCGCCGCGGTGCTCATCGGCCATGTCGACACGGCCACCGGCCCCGCCGTCTTCTACCGGCTCGGCGACCTGCGGCCCGGCGACACAGCCCGGGTGCTGCGCGAAGACGGCCGCACCGCCGTGTTCCGGATCGACTCCGTCGAGCGCGTCGGCAAGGACGACTTCCCCACCCAGCGGGTCTACGGCGACCCCGGCTACGCGGCGATCCGCCTGATCACCTGCGGTGGACGGTTCGACCGGGGCAGCGGCCACTACGTCGACAACGTCATCGCCTACGGCCACCTCCTGCGTTCCGAGGCGGCGCGCTGACATGCCCGCGACCTTCGACCCCGCGGCCTTCACCGGCTCCGACTGCAACACCACCATCCCCGACCGCGCCGGACGCCACCGGCTGCCCCGCCACGGAACCGTCCGACCGCCCACCACGCCCCGGCGGCTCCTGGGCTCCCCGCTGGAAACCCTGCCCGACCGCGTGGCGCCCCCGATCGTCCCGCCGCTGCGCACCACCACTGCCCCGCCACGCCACCGCCCCGCGGCCCCACCACCGGCACCGCCCGTCCAGCAACCCCGTAAGCCCCGCTCGACCCCCACCGGCAAGGACGGCAAACGCGACCTACCGCGCATCCCCGCAGCGGCGATGCGCGTGACAGTGCTGATCCCGGCGCACAACGAGGCCAAGCAGATCACCGAGACGATCGCGTCGCTGCGCCGCCAGGAACGCCCACCGGACCACATCATCGTGATCGCCGACAACTGCACCGACGCCACCGCCGCGTTCGCGCAACTCTGCGGCGTCGAGATCGTCGGCACGCGCGGCAACAAGCACAAGAAGGCCGGCGCGCTGAACCAGGTCCTGGACCAGCTGCTCCCGATCTTCGGCCCGGAAGACGCCATCATGGTCATGGACGCCGACTCGGCCCTCGACCCCGGCTTCATCCGGCACGGCATCGACTACCTGGCCGACGGCCGCTACGCCGCCGTCGGCGGCACGTTCACCGGCAAGCCCGGCGGCGGCGCGGTCGGCATGTTCCAGCGCAACGAGTACGCCCGGTACGCGCGCGACGTCCGACGCCTCCAGGGCAAGGCCCTCGTCCTGACCGGCACCGCGACCATCTTCCGCGCCACGACCCTCCAGGAAGTGGTCGCGGCGCGCCGCTCCGAACGCCTCCCCGGCCTGCCCCACGTCTACGACGTCCGGGTCCTGACCGAGGACAACGAGCTGACCCTGGCGATCCTCCACCTGGGCTTCCGCATCCTGTGCCCGCCGGAATGCACCCTCACCACCGAGGTCATGCCCACCTGGCGCGAACTGGCCCAGCAGCGCCTCCGCTGGAAGCGCGGCGCCCTGGAGAACCTCCTCGACTACGGCTGGACGCCCATCACCCGCCCGTACTGGGGGCGCCAACTCCTCTCCCTGATCGGCATCCTGGTGATCACCGCCTACCTCTCCTCGCTCGCCTACTCGGCGATCTGGCTGGGCGGCATCCAGATCAGCCCGATCTGGGCCGGCGTCACCGTGATCTTCATGGTGGAGCGCGTGGTCACCGTCCGGCAGCGCGGCAAGGTCCAGATGGCCCTCGCCAGCACCATCGTCGTCGAAATGATCTTCGACGTCTTCCTCCAGATCGTCCAGGCCCGTGCCTTCTGGCAGGCCGCCTGGCGCAAAGAAAGGAAATGGTAGATGTACAACACACCCCCCATCGGCGGCGTGGCCGCGGGTTTCGGCGGGGCCGCCGCGGCCTCCCCGTGGCTCGGCGTGCAGGCCCTCTGGATCGGCCTGGCCCTGTTCACCCTGGTCTCCGCCGGCCTCGCCGTGAAGCGGATCCTCCCCGCCCGCAAGGGCTGACCCCTGGAAGGCCGGGGCCCCGCCCCCCGGCCTTCCCTCGACCAACTAGATTCCCGCCGTGAACGGGATCACGGGCACCATCCTCAGCGCCTGCGGCATGTTCGCCGGCACGAACGTGGACGACCTGATCGTCCTGACGATCCTCTTTCCGGCCGCCCACGCGACCGGCCGCCCATGGCACATCTGGGCAGGCCAGTACATAGGCATCGCGGCCCTTATCCTCATCTCGGTAACAGCGGCACTCGGCCTGACGATCGTCCCCGACGACCACGTCAACCTCCTGGGCCTGATTCCCATGGCCCTGGGCATCCGAGCCCTGATCATGGCCTTCCGCTCCACTTCGGACGCCGCACCCCCAATGGCCTCAGGCCCGATCTCCATCGCCGCCCTGACAATCGCCAACGGCGCCGACAACATCGCGGTCTACACCCCGGTCTTCCGCACCATCGGCCCCACCTCCACCCTCATAACCATCACCGTCTTCGCCCTGGGCGTGGCCCTATGGTGCTGGACGGCCTCCCGCCTCGCCTCCCACAAAAAACTGATCGCCCTGATCGACCGCTACGGCCACTGGCTGGTCCCCGCCGTCTTCATCACCATCGGCGCTTTGATCCTCGCCAGCACCCTCTAGCCACACCGAAGCTCAACGCTTGCGCAAACCTCTGCCCAGGCTCCGACTGATCCCGCCCCTCTACTCGCCGGCAAGAGGATGACCAGTCACCTCCAACTCGCGCTGAACCACCCGCCAACCTGCCCCCCGCCTGGACGTACTTGGCTTCTACCGGGTGGCATGATCGGTGTCGTGTTGGTCATCCAACGGGTTCGCATCGTCTGGACCGCACGGGGCAGAGGCGCGCTGAGGCGACCGTACGCGGCCGACTCCCCAAGGCATTCCCGCTTCCCGACAGTGACGGCAGCGGGGAAGTACTTGTGCACGAGGTCTGGATGGAAGAGGCCGATGGGTACGTCCCGTCCGAAGAACTCCACACCCACAGCAATCTCTCTGGAGTGGACTGGCTCAGCCTGAAACGCGAACCGAGCGGCGCGATACGAATTGAGCGCAGTCCGGTTTGGGCCTCCTACCCTGTGACCAGACGGATGCTCCACCTGGGAACCCTCTCTCCTGGCCAAAGCGCGCGGTACCGGGCCAACTTCCGGCTCTCTGGCTATTCAATGACCTGGACCTATTACGACTGGACAGTCAGCATTGCCCACGAAGCGCCTCAGAGCACGATGTTCCTCAATCGCCGACACAACTTCGAACGCGACGACAGGGTCTCCCTCTACGGCAAGCCTGCCCGCCGGTGAACTTCTGCCCCTAGCAGGATCAGAGCCGTCCAAGCCCGCCCCCACAAGTCCCCTGACCAGTTCCGCGATGCCGACAAGGGCCAGGAAGTGCTCGGCCTTGCGCTCATAGCGGCGGTGCAGCCGACGACAGCGGTTCATCCACGACACCGTGCACTCGACCACCTACCGGTGCCGACCGAGCATGTCTTGGGTGTTGGCCGCTGAGACTCCGACGAAGATGGGCAAACCGGCACGGGCGGTGAGCACGTGGATCTCCGACCCGGGCTTGCCGCAGTCGACACACTTCGGGCCTGTCAGTTGTCCCTCTGCCAGCGCGGCCGCTGACCTAGTCGATCGCGCACCGCGACCAGTCCAACTCACCGGCCACGCCGAATTCGTCCGCCAGGACCCGGTGCAACTTGGGCCCGCACCCGCGCCGCGCTCCACTCGGCGAACCCGCAGCGCACCGTCTGCCACGACGGCGCGGAAGAGACGACCCGCTGGAACAACTCCCACAACTCGTCCGGCACCAGCCGTTCCTCAAGGCTCAGCGCGCCTGGCCAACAATTCATCACCAATCAAGACACGACCTTAGAAGCTGCCCAAATCACCACATAGGAGACATTCTCAGTTCAATTGGAGCACCAAAGACGCAGCCGTTGCCCCACATGATCCGCTTTGCAGATCCGAGAACATCCTTGCCGGACGTTTCGCAATGCCCGCCGATCACTATTCCCATTATTTGCAACCAGAGTTGCATGTGCCGTGTCCTATCAGGGCAGCGTGATCAAGAAAAGCGATGCCGGACACGTCCGGCAAACGCGGAGAGATCACTTGTTCGAAGGAGAACGGATGAGGAGAAGTGCGCGTACCGGATTGGCGGTCGCGGTGGCCGGGGCGGCGGGCGGCCTGACCATGCTGGGCGGCGCTACCGCCGCCCAGGCGGCGATCACCGCCACATCGCCAGAAGGGCCGCCCGCCGCCGGCGACATCTGCCGTTACGAGGTCACCGCGCGGCACGGGCTCAGGGTTCACGAGACGCCGCGAGGCAAGGTGATCCCCCCGGCACTGAAGTTCCGCACGCGCGTCGACGCGGACTGCAAGGCGAGCCACGGCGGCTGGGTCGAACTGCACGGAGGTGTGCCGGTGTCCCAGCGCCATGGCTGGGTCTTCGCGAAGTACCTGAAGCGGATCAAGCCCGCTGGCGGAGTCTCCGCCGGCGGCGGCGGCACTTCCGTGGCGGCGAACTCGGCACTGGGCGGTGTCGGCATCGGCGTGCTCGCCCTCGGCGCGGGCGCCGCGATCTCCGCGCGACGCCGCCAGGTGAAGAACGTCGCCTGAGCTGCGGAGCGAACTGTTCGGCGGTCGGTCGCCCCACCCAGGGTGGCGACCGACCGCCGTCCCCTTCCGACCGCCGGCCTGAGCAATAACATGCCGAATTCGAGATGAACAAATTTCGACCTTTCGTCAATGAGCATGAACACGAGAATTGTGGCGCTATCGACTCAGGGGGGTTATTACTTTGAGGGAGAGATGGAGATGAGAACGTGCATCGGCACGGTGCCCGGGCCGACGGGGGCCGGGAGCGAACTGATCGCCGCGTCACGCCGGGCGGCGGGTCCGCTGCAGCGCAATGGGTCTCGGCTAGCCCATGAGTGAAGCTAGACGACGACGCGGCCTATCGGTCCGTCTGCAGTACTGGCTGGCCGCCGTGATCACCTTGGCGGGCGTCGCCCTATGTGTCGTCGGGTTTCGGCTGAACGCCCCAGACGCACCACCGCAACCACCCCAGTCGGTCGCGGAGATGCCCAAGGACTCGGCACCGAACCAGGTGCAGGCGCTTCCCGCGTCCATCCCGCAACAGATCAAGATTCCGTCCATCAAGGTCGACGCACCGGTCGTCCCGGTTGACGTCCAGCGGGACGGGACGCTCGGGGTACCACCGCTGAGCCGCGTCGACCAGGTCGGCTGGTACAGGTCCGGGCCAACGCCGGGCGAGAACGGCCGCAGCGTCCTGGTCGGCCATGTCGACTCCAAGAAGGAGCCGGGTGTCTTCTACAAACTGGGCGCGCTGCGCCAGGGACGCCTGATCGAGGTCGTCCGCAAGGACGGCACGACAGCGGCCTTCCACGTCGACGGCGTCAAGCGTGTCCCCAAGGACAAGTTCCCGACCGAGAGCGTCTACGGGGACGAAGGGAAACCGGAACTGCGTGTGGTCACCTGCGGCGGCAACTTCGACCGCAAGCGAGGACACTACGAGGACAACGTCATCGTCTACGCGTCCCTGATCCCCGGCCGCGCTGCGTCCTGAAGAAGCGGTGGACCTGCGGTGTGAGGCCCGGGGTGAGCCTGCCTGATGACGGCTGGGGTGAGATGCGGCTGACGCACGCCGAACCGCGTAGCGGCTCCCGGTGGACCGACAGCGGCAAGCCCCGAGACAGGCAGCCTCTCAAGCATCGGGCGCCCGGTGAGACCCCGCCCGTGCCGATCCATCCGGAGCTCGTCACACTGTGGCGCCACCACATCAAGGAGTTCAACATCCCGGCCGGGGGCCGGCTGTTCGTCGGGCCGCGCGGCGGGATCATGACTGACCGGACGCACCTCGGCGCCTGGCACAAGGCGAGGGCGGCGGCGCTGAGCGAGCGTGAGGCAGCCTCGCCGTTGGCCAAGACCCCGTACGACCTCCGGCATGCGGCCGTGTCGACGTGGCTCGGCGCGGGTGTCCCTCCGGCTCAGGTCGCCGAGTGGGCGGGGCATAGCGTCGCCGTCCTGCTCCGCGTCTACGCCAAGTGCGTGGCCGGGCAGGAGGAGGACGCCAAGCGCCGAATCAGCGAAGCGACCAGGCCAAAGACGCCTTAGAACTTCGGCACGTATTCGGCACAGACGGCCGTAGGAGACCGTTGACGATCAGAGACAGCCGGACACGACGAGAACAGCCCCTGACCGCGTTTGTGCTGGTCAGGGGCTGTTTCTGCTGGTGTGGCGGGTCCAGGATTCGAACCTGGGTAGGCTAAGCCGACGGATTTACAGTCCGCTCCCATTGGCCACTCGGGCAACCCGCCGTGGTGTCGTTGAAAGAATAGCGGACCGCGGGAGTGGGTGTGACATCGAGGCGGGGTGGGGAGTCGATACGCTCTGTGGATCGGGAAGTTGCTGCTGAGGGGATGTGTGGGCCGTGGCCGACTCCAGCTTTGACATCGTCAGCAAGCTCGACCGGCAGGAGGTCGACAACGCGTTGAACCAGGCCGCCAAGGAGGTGGCCAACCGGTTCGACTTCAGGAACGTGGACGCGGGGATCAAGTGGTCGGGTGAGTCGATCGAGATCCAGGCGAACACCGAGGAGCGGGCCAACGCGGTGCTGGACGTGCTGAAGGACAAGCTCGTGAAGCGGGGAATCTCGCTGAAGTCGATCGACGCCGGTGAGCCGAAGCCTTCGGGGAAGGTGCACAAGCTGAGCGTGGGGCTCAAGGAGGGCATCGCGCAGGACGAGGCGAAGAAGATCGGGAAGATCATCCGGGATGAGGGGCCGAAGGGTGTGAAGGCCCAGGTCCAGGGGGACGAGCTGCGGGTCAGCGCGAAGAAGAAGGACGACCTGCAGCAGGTCATCGCGCTGCTCAAGGGCAAGGACCTCGAGGTGGCGCTGCAGTTCGTCAACTACCGGTAGTCGCTTGAGGAGCGCGTCGGCCCCATCCCCCGCAGAAAGGGGCCGGCGCGCTCTCGTGTGTTATGACGCGGCGGCGGCCGGGATGGTTCGGGCGGATTTCAGCGGGGGCCGGCCATGCGCTCCAGGCGGGCGATCCGGTCGGCGGTGGGCGGGTGGGTGGAGAAGAGCCTGCCGATGCCGGCGCCGGTGAAGGGGTTGGCGATCATCAGGGAGCTGGTGGTGGCGAGCTCGGGGTCCTGGGGCAGCGGCATCGCGCGGGTGCCGGCGTCGATCTTGCGGAGGGCGGACGCGAGGGCGAGCGGGTCGCCGGTGAGGCGGGCGCCGGCGGCGTCGGCGGAGTACTCGCGGGTGCGGGAGATCGCCATCTGGACGACGGCGGCGGCGACCGGGCCGAGGACGAGCATCAGGAGGGCGCCGAGGATGCCGGGGCCGTCGTCGTCGTCGGCGCGGCCGATCGGCAGGAAGATCGCCAGGTGCGACAGGTAGGTGATCACGGTGGCGATCGCGGCGGCGACCGAGGAGATCAGGATGTCGCGGTTGTAGACGTGGGAGAGCTCGTGGCCGAGGACGGCGCGCAGTTCCCGTTCGTCGAGGATGTGGAGGATGCCGCGGGTGCAGCAGACGGCGGCGTTGCGCGGGTTGCGGCCGGTGGCGAAGGCGTTGGGCTGGCGGGTCTCGGAGATGTAGAGCCGCGGCATCGGCTGGCGGGCGGCGGTGGAGAGTTCCCGGACGAGCCGGTAGAGGGTCGGGGCCTCGACTTCGCCGACCGGGTGGGCGCGCATGGAGCGCAGCGCGATGCGGTCGCTGAAGAAGTACGCGATGCCGTTGGTGCCGAGGGCGATCACCAGCGCGATCGTCAGCCCGGTGGCGCCGCCGAACGCCCATCCGGCGACGAGCATCAGGGCGGACAGCGCGGCGATCAGTGCTGCCGTCTTGACGCCGTTGTGGTGCACTTCCGTTGCCTCCCCGTCGACTCCGGCATGAACATCAACGGTTTGACCTGGGTGAACGTTCCCGGTCAGACGGCCTGCAGGACGAGTTGCGGCGCGATCGACAGCACGATCGCCCCGGCGGCGGTCGCGGTGATCGCGGCGCGGACCGGCAGGCCGGGTCCCGTGTCCTGGTGCTGCCCGGGAAGGGGCGGGCTGAACAGGCGGACGGCCCAGGCCAGGTAGTAGTACAGCCCGATGACCGTGTTGATCGCCATGATGACGGCGAGCCAGGTGACGCCGCCGGCGACGGTGGCGCGGAAGACGACGACCTTGGCGAACAGGCCCATCACGCCGGGCGGGAGGCCGGCGAGGCAGATCAGGAAGAAGGCGAGGGCGGTGGCGGCGGCGGGGCCGCGGCGGGCGAGGCCGCGGTAGTCGTCGAGGGTGCGGCGCCGGTGGTGGCCGATCACGACGGCGAACGCGCCGAGGTTCATCACGGCGTAGAGGGCGACGTAGGCGACGGTGGCGGCGGTGGCCTCGGCGAGGCGGTGGGAGCCGACGGCCAGGGGCGCCAGCATGTAGCCGGATTGGGCGACGGATGACCAGGCGAGGAGGCGGATCGGGGTGCGCTGGCGTAGGGCCAGGAGGTTGCCCACGGTCATGGTGAGGGCTGCTAGGACGGCGAGGATCGGGCCCCAGACGTGTCCGTAGGCGGGCAGGCCGAGGGCGAGGACGATCACGAGCCCGGCGAAGCCGGCGGCCTTCGAGACGACGGACAGGAACGCGGCGACGGGGAGCGGGGCGCCCTGGTAGACGTCCGGTGCCCAGAAGTGGAACGGGACGGCGGCGACCTTGAACGCGAATCCGGCGAGGACGAGGACGGAGCCGACCGAGGCGACCGGGTCCAGGTCGGAGGGGAGGTCGGCGAGGGCGGGGGCGATGCGGTCCAGGTGCATGGCGCCGGTCGCGCCGTAGACGAGGCTGATCCCGAACAGCATGACCGCGGTGGAGATGACGGAGATCAGGAACAGTTTCAGTGCCGCCTCGGACGCCGTCCCGTCGTAGCGGCGGAGGGCGGTCAGGGCGAAGACGGGGAGGGTGAGGGTCTCCAGCGCGACCAGGAGGAGGACGAGGTCGCGGGCGGCGACGAGCGCGAGGGCGCCGATGACGGCGGCGAGGAGGAGGAAGTGGTACTCGCCGACCGGCATGCGGGAGTCGGTGATCTCCTGGAGGGAGAGCAGGACGACGATCGCGGCGGCGGCGAGGACGATCCCCTGGAACAGCAGCGTGAAGTCGTCGGCGACGTAGGAGCAGGACGGCGGGCCGCCGGAGCGCAGGCCGTCCGGCAGGCAGAACGTGGCGCGGCGGTCGCCGGACGCGAGGACGACCACGGCGATGAGGGCGGCGACGAGGGACCCGCCGGACAGCAGGGAGAGCGCGCGGCGGGGCGCGTCGAACGCGTCGGCGAGCAGCAGGCCGAGCGCGGCGGCGGCGAGGATCAGCGGCGGCGCGATCGCCGCGTAGTCGATGCCCTGGATCATCAGCCGCCTCCGAACAGCGCGCGGACGGGTCCGGTGGTCACGTCCAGCAGGGTCTTCGGCCACAGGCCGATGAGCAGCGTGAGCGCGATCAGCGGGACCCAGGCCGCGTACTCCTGCATGGAGACGGCGGCGATCGGCGCCTCCGCCGGGCGGGAGACGGGGCCGTGGGTCAGCTTGGCGAGCATCCGCAGGAAGTAGGCGGCGGTGAGGACGGTGCCGAGCGCGGCGACGGCCATGAACGTCACGAACGTCTCGCGGGGCAGGTCGGCGTGCGGCCGGTACGCGCCGATGAGCGCGAGGACCTCGCCCCAGAACCCGGCGAGCCCCGGCAGCCCGAGGGACGCGACGGACGCGAAGGTCAGGATGGACGCCAGCCGGGGCGAGGTGCCGAGCATGCCGCCACCGATCGAGGCCATGTCGGTGGTGCCCCAGCGCTCCTTGACCGAGCCGGCGAGGAAGAACAGCAGGCCGGTGATCAGGCCGTGCGCGATGTTGCCGAACAGCGCCGCGTTGATCCCGACGGGGGTGAGGGTCGCGATGCCGAGCAGGACGAACCCCATGTGCCCGACGGACGAGTAGGCGATCATCCGTTTGAGGTCGCGCTGGGCGAGGCAGGCGAGGGCGCCGTAGATGATCCCGATGACGGCGAGGAGGCCGAGCCAGGGCGCCCAGAACGCGGCCCCGTCCGGGGCGAGCGGCAGCGCGACGCGGACCAGCCCGTAGGTGCCCATCTTGAGCAGCACCCCGGCCAGCAGGACGGACCCGACGGTCGGCGCCTCGGTGTGCGCGTCCGGCAGCCAGGTGTGCAGCGGCCACATCGGCGCCTTGACCGCGAACCCGAGGCCCATCAGCGCGAACGCCGTGATCTGCAGGCCGCGCGCGAGCCCGGCCCCGTGCCGGTCGGCGAGCGCGGTCATGTCGAGCGTGCCCGCCTCGGCGCCGACGAGCAGCATCCCGGCGAGGAGGAGGCCGGAGCCGAGCAGGGTGTAGAGGATGAACTTGGTGGCGGCGGCGCGGCGTCCGGTCCCGCCCCACAGCATGATCACCACGTACATCGGGACCAGGACGGTCTCGAAGAACACGAAGAACAGCACGAGGTCGAGGGCGGTGAACGTGCCGAGCATCCCGATCTCGAGGACGAGCAGGAGCGCGGTCAGCAGCCGGATCCGGTCGCCCGCCGGGGGGTGCCGCAGCGTGTAGAGGAAGCACAGGAACGTCAGCAGCGCGGTCAGGACGACCAGCGGCAGCGAGATGCCGTCCACGCCGAGGTGGAAGCGCAGGCCGATCGCGGGCGACCAGGACCGGTCGACCTCCAGCTGCATGCGGTGCGTGGCGCCGAAGTCGAACGCGGTCAGCGCGGAGACGGCGACGAGCAGCGTCGCGCCGGACACCGCCGTCCCGAACGCGCGTACGGCGAGGTCGGTGCGCAGGAACCGGTTCGCCGGGACGAGCAGCGCGAGCGCCCCGCACAGCGGGATCGCCATCATCAGCACGAAGATCAAAGGAAGATCACCACCCCGGCCACGATGACGACGACGCCGGCGAGCAGGCCGGTGAGGTAGGTCTGCGGGTTGCCGTTCTGCGGGACGCGGAGGACACCGGCGAGGCGCCGCGCGCCGTGGGCGGTGCCGATGACGGCGGCGTCCACGCCGCGCCGGTCGAACGCGACGACGTACCGGGCCAGGGCCCGCACGGGACGGACGATGGCCACGGCGTACAGCTCGTCCACGAAGAAGGCCCGTGCAAAGACGGGACGCACCGGGCCAAGCGCGCGCGCAGGATCCAAGGCGGGGTCACGGTTCCACATGAGGAAGGCGGCCCCCGCCCCAAGGACCACCAGCACAACGCTGAGCAACGACGCTCCAAGGTGGGGACGGAGCTCTGCGGCACCGAGCCCGAAGAATCCGAGGATCGCGGCAGGGACGGCCAGGGCGGCGACCGTCCACGACATGAAGCGCGACGGGTCGCGGGGCTCGTAGGTACCGCGCTGCTCACCGAAGAACGTCATCAGCCAGGCGCGCATCGCGTAGGCGGCGGTCAGAACGACGGTCAGCAGGAGCCCCAGGTACACCAGCCACGCGGCCCCGCCCGGCAGGGTCACCTCGCCCGCCGCCAGGGGCGCGGCCGGTGCCTGGATCTTCGCGACCAGCGCCTCGCAGACCTGTGAGGCGGCGGCGCACTTCGGCGGGCTCGCGATCTCCGGAGGCGGCGCGTAGTCGGCCCAGCCCGCCGCGTGGGCGGACACCCCCTGCTCCGGCAGCGATCCGCCGTGCGTGGCCGAGTGCTGGGCCGCCTCGATGATGGAGTCCTTGCTGAACCAGCCGCTGAACGGCGGGACGCCCGCGAGCGCGGCCAGCCCCACCGTCATGGACCAGAACGTGACGGGCATGGCGCGCCACAGCCCGCCGTAGTGCGCGAGCAGGTTCGACCCGGCGGTGACGATGACGCATCCGGCGGCGAGGAACAGCAGCGCCTTGAACGCGCCGTGCGTGAGCAGGTGGAAGACCGCGGCGGTCTTAGCGCCGACCGCGAGCCCGGCGGCCATCACGGCGAGCTGGCTGATCGTCGAGTACGCCAGGACGCGTTTCAGGTCGTCCTGCGCGAGGGCCGCGCACGCCGCGCCGACCATGGAGACCACCGCGATGACGGCCAGCACCGTGCGGGCGCCCGGGGTCAGCAGGAACACGCCGTACAGCCGGGCGACGACGTAGACGCCCGCCGCGACCATCGTCGCCGCGTGGATCAGCGCGCTGATCGGCGTCGGGCCGGCCATCGCGTCCGGCAGCCAGGTGTGCAGCGGGAACTGCGCGCTCTTGCCCGCGACGCCGGCGAGCAGCAGCAGCGCCGCGGCGGTGACCGTCGAGGACGGCAGGTCGCCCGCCCGCGCGAGGATCCCGGAGATCTCGAACGTCCCGGCGCCGACGCCGAGGACGATCACTCCGATCAGGAAGCCGACGTCGCCGAGCCGCGTGACCAGGAACGCCTTCACGGCTGCCCGCGAGTTCGCCCGCTCCTCCCAGTGGTGCCCGATCAGGAAGTACGAGCAGATGCCCATGACCTCCCAGCCCGCGTACAGGACGAGCAGGTCGCCCGCGTACACGACCAGGAGCATGGCGGAGGTGAACAGCGAGATGAACGCCGCGTAGGACGAGTACCGCCGGTCGCCCTTCATGTACGCGACCGAGTACACCTGGACGGCGACGGCGACGCAGCACACCATGAGCCCGACCACGGCGGACAGGCCGTCCACCTGCAGCCCGATCCGGATCGGCACCGAGCCCGTGTCGACCAGCGCGAGCGTGCCCGTCCGCTCGCCCGGGTCGCGCCACACGGCGAACGCGACGACCGCCGACAGGACGAGCGACACCGCGACCGGCGCGCAGGCGAGCACGCCGGGGCCGCCGCCCGGCACGCCGCGCAGCACCCGGGTGAGGGACGGCCCGAACAGCATCCCGGCGAACGCGGCGAGGAACGGCAGCAGCGCCGTCAGGGAGGCCAGCCAGATCATCGCGCGTCGACCGCCTCGGGATCGGACTCCGGCCCGGCGGGGGGACGCGGGGCGTCCGCGCCGTCCTCGGCCAGCGTGCGCAGCCGGTCGACGTCGACCATCTTTCGGTTCCGGTACACCAGCAGGACGATCGCCAGCCCGAGCCCGACCTCCGCCGCCGCGATCACGATGGTGAACAGCGTGAGGACCTGGCCGCCGTGCAGCCGGTCCCGGTACCAGACGTCGAACGTGACGAGGTTCAGGTTCACCGCGTTCAGCATCAGCTCGACCGACATCAGGACGAGGATCGCGTTGCGGCGGGCCAGCACCCCGTACACGCCGACGGAGAACAGCAGCGCGGCGACGACCGTCGGGTAGGCGAGATGCATCAGGCGTCCTCCCCCGAGTCCGGGTCCGAGGCCGAGTCCTGGTTCGGGTTCGAGGTCGGGTTCGGGTCCGGCTCCGCGCCGGGCGCGGGCGGGCCGATGTCGGAGCGCGACAGGACGATCGAGCCGACCAGCGAGGCCAGCAGCAGCACCGACAGCACCTCGAACGGGAGCACCCACGTCCGGAACACGGCGGCGCCCAGCTCCTCGGCCGACCCGCCGCCCGCGCGCAGCGGCATCCGCTCGTCCCGGAAGCCGAGGACGACCACGGTGACCAGGACGGCGGCCGTGCCGGCGGCGACGGCCAGCGCCGCCCACCGGTTCCCGGAGTTCAGGTCGGCGGACTCCCCGATCGGCGCCCGCGTCAGCATGATCCCGAACAGCAGCAGCACGACGATCGCGCCGACGTAGATCAGCACCTGCACCCAGGCGACGAACTCCGCGGTCAGCACGAGGTAGCCGCCCGCGAGCGCGCCGAACGACACCACCAGCCACAGCGCCGCGTGGACGAGCTGCCGCGTCGTCACGACCAGCACCGCCGACCCGACCGCGACCACGCCGAGCAGCGTGAACACGATCTCCTGGCCGCTCACCGCGCCGCCCCAGGGCCCGCCCCGGGCGGCCGGCGGGCGGCCCGCGCCGCCGCCTTCTCCGCCGCGGCGACCTCCTTGGGCGGCTCCGCCGCAGGGTCGTGGGCCTGCGGCGGCGGGACGGTCCACATCCACTCGCGCAGCCGCTCCTTCTCGTGCGTCAGCTCCGCGATGTCGTACTCGGCGTACTCGAACTCCGGCGACCAGAACAGCGCGTCGAACGGGCACACCTCGATGCAGATCCCGCAGTACATGCACAGCGCGAAGTCGATCGCGAACCGGTCGAGGACGTTGCGGGTGCGGGGGCGCCCGCCGCCCTCGGCCGGGAGGGTCTCCTTGTGGGAGTCGATGTAGATGCACCAGTCGGGGCATTCGCGGGCGCACAGCATGCAGACGGTGCAGTTCTCCTCGAACAGGGCGATGACGCCCCTGCTGCGCGGCGGCAACTCCGGTTGCACTTCGGGGTATTGACGCGTTATGGACCGCCGCGTCATCGTCCGCAACGTGACCGCCAGCCCCTTGGCCAGCCCGCCTCCTGGTAGCCGTCCCACGCGCCCCATGATTGCGCACGATGGGCTCGGGGGGAACGCGATGGGCGCGGCGTTCGTCCTACCAGGAGTAGGACGCGTGGTAAGGGGCGCGCTTACGTGCAGGGAGGCGATGTGAGTCATCACGCGGACCGCCCTTACGACCCCGAGCCGGGCCCGGCGCCGCGGCCGCCGCACCGGTCCCAGTCCTGGCGGCCTCCCTTCCCTGGAACGCCGCCCACCGGCACGCCCCGGCCTGGGACTCCCCGCCGCCCCGGAGCGCCCTTCCCCGGCCCGCCGGTTCCGGCGCCTCCGCCGCCCGCGATGGCCCCGGTCGGGGAGACGGCCCGCGGTGTGGTGTGGGCGGCCGTGCCGTTCATCACACTCGGCTACGGGACGCCGGTCTCGTTCCTCTACGCGGCGATCCGGCGGGGTTCGTGGAAGTACGGCGCCGTCGCCGCCGGGTACGGCGCCGGCACCGCCGCCGTGCTGACGATGATCCAGTCCGGCGACCCGCTGCTCACCGTCTTCGGGTCGTTCGTGGCGATCCTGCTGTGGCTCGCGGGCACCGGGCACGCGTTCGCCGTCCGGACGTCGGTGTTCCCCCGCGAGGCGCCCCGCAACCGGCAGAACGAGCGAGCCATCGAGATCGCCAAGTACCGCCGGACGCTGCGCGAGCAGGCCCGCGCGCTCGCCGCCGAGGACCCGGCGCTCGCCCGCGAGCTGCGGATCGGCCGCCCCGACGCGCCCCGCACCTACGACGACGGCGGGCTGGTGGACGTCAACCACGTCCCGCGCGAGATCATCGAGGCGCTGCCCGGCATGACGCCGGAGATCGCGGAGCGCGTCGTCCGCCACCGCGAGGAGCACGGCGGGTTCGTGTCCGCGGAGGAGATGGCGGTGGACGCCGACATCCCGCCCGACCTCCTCCCGGAGATGGCCGAGTTCACGATCTTCCTGCGCTGAGGCGCACGGCCCGGGTCAGGCCAGGGCGACGCTGAGGACGCCCGTCAGCGCCAGCTGTGCGAGCGACAGCGGGACGAGCCACGCCCAGGCGAGCTTCTGCAACTGGTCCTCGCGCATGCGCGGGTAGCTGACGCGCAGCCAGATGACGCAGAACGCCAGCGCACCGACCTTGAGCAGCGTCCAGAGCCAGCCCAGCTCGGTGTTCAGGAACGGGCCCTTCCACCCGCCGAGGAACAGCACGGTCGTCAGCGCACAGAGCACCACGATCCCGGCGTACTCGGCGAGCAGGAACAGCGCGAACCGCAGCCCGCCGTACTCGGTGTACGGGCCGAAGATGATCTCCGAGTCGGCGACCGGCATGTCGAACGGCGGCCGGCGCAGCTCGGCGAGGCCCGCGACGAAGAACACCACGCCGCCGACCGCCTGCCACGGCAGCCACCACCAGCGCCACTCCTCCACGACGCCCTGCAGCGACAGCGTGCCCGCCGCCATCGCGACCGACGACGCCGCGAACACCATCGGCAGCTCGTACGACATCAGCTGCGCGGCGACCCGCATCCCGCCGAGCAGCGAGTACTTGTTCGCCGACGCCCAGCCCGCCATGATCGCGCCGATGACGCCGACGCCCATCACGGCGAGCGCGAAGAAGATCCCGGGCCCGAGGTCGAGCGCGACCTGCCCGCCGGGCCCGATCGGGATCACCAGCAGCACCAGCAGGTACGGGACGAGCGCGACGCCCGGCGCCAGCTTGAACACCCACCGGTCGGCGTCGCGCGGGACCACGTCCTCCTTCTGCGCGAACTTCACCCCGTCGGCGACGAGCTGCGCCCAGCCGTGGAACCCGCCCGCGTACATCGGGCCGAGGCGGCCCTGCATGTGCGCCATCACCTTGTGCTCGGCCTGCCCCACCAGCAGCGGCAGCACCGCGAACGCCGCCGCGACGAGGACCAGCTTGACGACGATCTCAAGCATCCGGCCCCCAGTTCTCCGGGACGCCCGGCGGCCGGACGCGGCGGCGGCTCGGCGCCCCGTGCCCCGACTCGCCCGGCTCCTTCGCGCCCGGCCACGGCTTGGCGACGCGGGCCGCGAGCACGAAGTCCTTGCGCAGCGGGTGGCCCTCGAAACCGTCCGGCAGCAGCAGCGGGACGAGGTTCGGGTGGCCCTCGAACAGGATCCCGAACATCTCCGCCGTCTCGCGCTCGTGCCAGGCGGCGCCCCGGTAGACGCCCGTCGCCGTCGCCAGCACCGGGGCCCGCCGCGGGACGCGCGTCCGGACCAGCAGGTGGTGGCGGCGCTCCAGCGAGTACACGTGGACGACGACGGCGAAGCCGTCCTCCAGCTCGTCGACGCCGGTCAGCCAGTCGAAGAACCCGCAGGACAGATCGTCGCGGGCGAAGGTCAGGGCGGCCAGCCAGTGCTCGGGCGGGACGCCGACGGCGAGGCCGCCGAACGTCTCCTCGGAGCTGACCTCGTCGCCGAAGCGGGCCGTCCAGGCGTCCGCCAGCTCGGCGCTCACCGGTCGCGCCCGATCCGGTCGTCGTGGTCGTCGTCGACCAGCCCCGGGATGATGGACGGGTCGTGGTCGGGCGACCAGCCCCGCCTCCCGCCGCGCGGCGGCGCCGGCTCGTCGTCCCCGACCGGCTCGTCGGCCTGGACCGGTTGCTCCGCCTGAGGAGGCTCGTCGGCAGGGTGCTCGTCGGCCTGAGGGGGCTCCTCAACGGGAGCGGGCTCGTCCTCAACCGTCGGGACGGGCACGGTGACCTGGTCGTCCTCGCCGAGGGGATGGACGGGCACCGTCTCGTCCGCGGGCCCCGCGGGCTCGTGCGCCGCGGGCTCGTGCGCGGCCTCTTCGTCCGGCGCGGGGGCGGGCGAGGGCTCGGGCGGCGCGGGAGGTTCGGGCGGGGGCTGGAGGGGGCGGCGCAGCACCGTCGCCGACAGCGGCCGCGGCGGGGGCGGCGGGCTGAGCGGGTCGCCGCCGTCGTAGCGCTCGCCGAGCGACTCGGCCGCGATCTTCTCCTGCAGGTGGACGATGCCCTGCAGCAGCGCCTCGGGACGGGGCGGGCAGCCGGGCACGTAGACGTCCACCGGGATGATCTGGTCGACGCCCTTGGTGACGCAGTACGAGTCCCAGTACGGCCCGCCGCAGTTGGAGCAGGCGCCGAACGAGATGACGTACTTGGGCTCCGGCATCTGCTCGTAGAGGCGCCGCACGGCGGGCGCCATCTTGTCGCTGACGGTGCCGGAGACGACCATGAGGTCGGCCTGCCGGGGCCCCGGCGCGAACGGGATGACGCCGAGCCGGATGAAGTCGTGCCGGCTCATCGACGTCGCGATGAACTCGATGGCGCAGCAGGCCAGCCCGAAGTTGAAGACCCACAGCGAGTAGCGGCGGCCCCAGTTGAGCACGAACTTGACCGGTTTCGGCGCGAGCCGGGACAGCGGTCCCACGCTCGGCGGCGGTAGATCGATGGTGCCCACAGCGCCATTGTTACAGCGGCCGGGGCCTCACACCCAGGAGAGGACGCCCTTCTTGCCCGCGTACGCGAGCCCGGTGGCGAGGAACGCGAGGAAGATGAACATCTCGGCGAGCGTCGTCGCCCCGTAGCCGGGCGCGGAGAAGACGGTCGCCCAGGGGAAGAGGAACACCGCGTCCACGGCGAACACGACGTAGAGGTAGGCGAAGACGTAGTACCGCACGTAGGAGTGGGCCCAGCCCTCGCCCACCGGGTCGACGCCGCACTCGTACGTGGTCAGTTTCTCAGCGGTCGGACGATGCGGACGGAGCATCCGGTTCGCGCCCAGCGCCCCGCCGACGATTCCGGCGCCGACGAGGAGGAGGACGACCACAACGACATATGTGTCGAAATAGTTATGCACCAGATCCTCCTCGTCTGCGTCTGATCCAGTATCCCCCGGCGCAGGATCAGGGGAGTGTGACGTCGTACCTCCACCCCCGGGGGACCACGATGCCATGATTTTGCTGCACACTAGATTTGCATTGGGTCAGGTTGACCTGGAAGGACGTGACCGGATGAGCAACCCCCCGCCTCCCCCGGGCTGGGAATCCCCGGGCGGTGCCTCCTGGCCGCCCCCGCCGCCGCCGGCGGGCCCGGGCGGTCCCGGTCCGGGCGGACCCGGTAGCCCGGGCGCCCCGGGCGGACCTCCGCCGCCCGGCGGCTTCGGTGGCCCGGGCACGCCGCCGCCCTTCTTCCCGCCGCCCCCCGGCGCCCCGATGGGCCCCGCCATGCCCCCGCCGAAGCGCGGTGGCGGCGGCGGCCTCGTCATCGGGCTGATCGGCGGCGGCCTCGTCGTCCTCATCATCATCGCGGTCGTCGTGTACGCGGTGTCCGTGGGCGGCGGAGGAAAGTCGCCCGAGGAGAAGCTGACCGCCGCGGCGGCCAGCATCGGCGCGGCGCGCGCGGTCGAGCTGAAGGGCACCTTCAGCTCCTCGGAGTCGCTGCGCGGCGAGCTGAACGTCACCAAGGGCGGGCGCGTGATGGGGCCCGTCACCTGGGGCGGCGACAACGTCACCCTCCTCGCCGCCGACGGCAAGGTGTTCGTGAAGGCCGACAAGTCGTACTGGGCGAAGGAGATCTCCTCGACCGACGACCCGTTCTACCTCCAGTCCGGCGAGCAGTGGGGCCGGCTGGACGACGACGAGCTCGACCTCGACTTCAAGACCCAGCTGTCGCCCGCCGCGCTGGCGAGCAAGCTCCGCTCCGCCAGGACGTCCCGGGTGAAGCCCCTGGAGACGACGTGGCAGGGCAAGAAGGCGCTGAAGTTCAGCACCTTCTCCTCCACCCTCTACATCACCGACGAGGACGACGCCGAGCTGCTGCGCTACGAGGCCACCACCCCGCGCGTCGCCGTCGACGTCACCCCGCAGGACTCGGGCGGCGCCTCGTCCCTCATCTCCGACATGCGGTCGAGCATGGGCGAGCTGAAGGACGCCTTCAACGGCTCGGCGCGGCCGTCGGTCGACGAGTGGAAGAAGGGCGGCTGCAACGGCGACTCCGGCTGCACCGTCCAGGCCCGGATCCGGCCGCCGATCGGCGTGGAGAAGCCCGTCACGATCGACGTCCGGTTCCGGATCACCGCCGGCACGCTGACCGGCCGTGACCTCGGCAACTGCACGACCCGGATCACGATCACCGGCAGCGCCTCGCAGTGGGCCAGCTGCCGGGTCGCCACCTCCGCGTGGAAGAGCTGGGCCAAGGGCACCGGCGGCACCTTCTACAAGCACGCCCAGTACAAGGTGATCGGCGCCACGTCCGCCGATGTGCAGGCCCTGCAGAACGGTCTCGACAGCGAATGAGCCGCAGGTGAGGCGCGCGGCGCGGAGCACCGCGCGCTGACCCTCGGCCACCCGGGTGCCCGGCGGCGCTCCTCCACTTCCGGAGGAAGCGCCGCCGGGCACCCTTATGCTCTGTGAGGACGCCCCTCCAGGGCCCGGCGGCCGCCCCTCATCCCCCCGCGACGGTCCCGAGCCTCGCCGGCACCCTCGGGTGGACGCCTCCCGCACCCCCTTGCTTTGTTGCCGACGGTCGGGCCGAACCCGGGCCCCGGAAGTGAGAAGGGCAGAGCGAGTCCCCCGTGAGCGCTGAACAGGACGAGCCGTCACCGGCGTCTCCGTCCCCGCACCGCCCCCCGCCCCCGCCGGGACGCCCCTTCGGCGCCCGGCGCCACCCGCAGGACGTCCGCGTGGCCGGTGCGCCGCCACGCCCCGGCGGGCGGCCCCAGCCAGGGCAGGCGGGGGGTCCAGGCCCGTCCGGACGGCCCGGTGGCCCGGTTCCGCCGGGCGGGGTGCTGCCCGGCAAGGGCGGGCGGCAGGGCGGGCCGCGGCGCACGCGTTTGCTGGTGGTGGCCGGGGCGGCGGCCCTCGCGGTGGTCGCGACCGGTGCCGTGGCGGCGGTCGCGCTCGGCGGGGACGACGAGCCCGCCGAGAAGAAGCCCACGGCGACCGCGGCCGCCGCGCCGCCGGCGTGGACGGCCGCGCTGGGCCGCAGGCTCAAGCGCGGGACGGGCCTGCGCTACAACGGCACCCTCACGCTGAAGGGCGGCACCGTCCGGGCGCGCCTCCAGGTGGCGCCGTCGGGTTCGGCGACGGGGCGGCTGGTCGCGGGCACGCTGACGGCGGACGTCGTCGCGATCGACGGCACCACCTACATCAAGGCCGGGCTCGCGTTCTGGCGCGCCTACGCCGGCGAGGTCCCCCACCCCGACTACTACGCGGGGCGCTGGTCGAAGGCGCCCGCGTCGATGCCCGGATTCGACGTGCCGGGCGTCCTGGGGCCCGAGGCCATCGCGAAGGCGCTGGCCAAGACGTCGGGGAACCCGCCGACGGAGGACGTCGGCGGCGTCCGGGCGTACCGCGTCAAGACGCCGGCCGCCGACTACCTGGTGACGGCCACCGCCCCGTACCGGCTGCTGGCGGTGCGCCCCGCCGGGCAGAACGCGCCGGACTTCACCGCCGCGCCCGTGGCGGCGCCCGCGGCGATGTTCGCCGAACTGCGCCCGCGGGTGGCCGCGCTCGGCGGCGCAGGCGACCCGACCGTGCGGTTCCGGCCGGGGACCCTGACGTTCAGCGACTGCGACCAGAACACCAACGGCTGCACGGTGAAGCTGCCCGCCACGATGACCGCGCCCTCGGGGCCGGTGCCGGAGGGCGCGCGGGCCGCGCTGCGGGCGTCGATCACCTCGCGCGGCGCGCCGCTCGGCTCCTGCGAGGCGTCGGAGCAGGTCGGGACCGGCCGCTCGGTGCTGCTGGGCTGCACCGTCACCGGCCGGCTGTGGCGGACGTGGATGAAGAACGCGCTCGACAACCCCGGCTCCTACCCGTACGAGGCGTCCGCCCGCGTCGTCGGGGAGGCGCTGTCCGCGGCGGACGTGCCGAAACTGCTCGCGCGGGTCGACCGCGAGCGCAAGGCCGTGCTCAAGCCGAAACCGGCCACGCCGGGACCGTCCGCCACGGGCGGGACGGAAGGGACGCAGGGGCCGTCGGCGAATCGGTCAGAAGGTGCGGAGGCGGCTACATCTCAGTCACCGGGACGCCCGTGACGCGTGCATCCCGGGTCGGTGCGGTCCGCCTTTAGCCTCGCTGTCTACACTTCGGGACGTGAACTCCACGCCCCTGGGGAGCCGCGGCTCCTCGACGAGCCCCGCGCGGCGGCTGGTGCGGCGGCTGCACGTCGACCTGTGCCGGCAGCGCAGCAGCCTGTGTTCGGGATGAACTAGGCGTCCGCCCCAGGTCGTACCTCCCGGTGAGCGGTCGTCCCGATAGCACCATCCGATCCCGGACATACCATGAAGGTAAGCCTAAGTAGCATCACGATCCCGGGTGCCTCCCCCGGGACGGTTGCTGCCCGTCGAGGAGGTCTTCCTCTGTGACCAAACAGGTCCAGCAACTCGACCGCGTCATCATCCGCTTCGCCGGCGACTCCGGCGACGGCATGCAGCTGACCGGTGACCGCTTCACGCAGGAGACGGCGGCGTTCGGCAACGACTTGTCGACGCTGCCGAACTTCCCGGCCGAGATCCGCGCCCCGGCCGGGACGCTGCCCGGCGTGTCCAGCTTCCAGCTGCACTTCGCCGACCACGACATCCTCACCCCCGGGGACGCGCCCAACGTGCTGGTCGCGATGAACCCCGCCGCCCTCAAGGCCAACCTCGCGGACCTGCCGCGCGGCGCCGACCTCATCGTCAACACCGACGAGTTCACCAAGCGCAACCTCGCCAAGGTCGGCTACGCCGCCAGCCCGGTCGAGGACGGCTCGCTGAGCGAGTTCCGCGTGCACGCGCTGCCGCTGACCTCGATGACGGTGAAGGCCCTCGAGGACTTCGACATCTCCAAGAAGGACGCCGAGCGCGCGAAGAACATGTTCGCGCTGGGGCTGCTGTCCTGGCTGTATCACCGTCCCACCGAGGGGACGCTCGGCTTCCTGGAGAAGAAGTTCGCCAGCAAGCCCGAGATCATGAAGGCCAACATCGCGGCGTTCCAGGCGGGCTGGTCCTACGGCGAGACCACCGAGGCGTTCTCGGTGCAGTACGAGATCAAGCCGGCCGAGCACGCGCCCGGCCTGTACCGCAACATCACCGGGAACCTCGCGCTCGCGTACGGGCTGGTCGCCGCGGGCGTGCAGAGCGGGCTGCCGATCTTCCTCGGCTCGTACCCGATCACCCCGGCGTCCGACATCCTGCACGAGGTGTCCAAGCACAAGAAGTTCGGCGTGCGGACGTTCCAGGCCGAGGACGAGATCGCCGCCGTGGGCGCGGCGCTCGGCGCCTCGTTCGGCGGGTCGCTCGGCGTCACCACGACGTCCGGTCCGGGCATCGCGCTGAAGAGCGAGACGATCGGGCTCGGCGTCGCGACCGAGCTGCCGCTGCTGGTCATCGACGTGCAGCGGGCCGGGCCGTCCACGGGCCTGCCGACCAAGACCGAGCAGGCCGACCTGCTGCAGGCCATGTTCGGCCGCAACGGCGAGGCCCCGGTGCCGGTGGTCGCGCCGCAGTCCCCGTCGGACTGCTTCGACGCGACGATCGAGGCCGCCCGGATCGCGGTGAAGTACCGCACCCCGGTCATCCTGCTGTCGGACGGCTACCTCGCGAACGGCTCCGAGCCGTGGAGGCTGCCGGACGTGGCGTCGCTGCCGAAGATCGAGCCGAACTTCGCCGCGCCGTCCCAGGAGGACTTCCAGCCGTTCAAGCGCGACCCGGAGACCCTCGCCCGCCCGTGGGCGATCCCGGGCACGGCCGGGCTGGAGCACCGGATCGGCGGCCTGGAGAAGGCCGACGGGTCCGGCAACATCTCCTACGACCCGTCCAACCACGACACCATGGTCCGGCTCCGCCAGGCCAAGGTGGACGGCATCGCGAACGACATCGAGCCGCTCGCGGTGGACGACCCGTCCGGCGCCGCCCGCGTGCTGGTGATGGGCTGGGGCGGGACGTACGGGGCCATCTCCGCGGCCGTCCGGCGGGTCCGCTCGACCGGCCGGGACATCGCGCAGGCGCACGTGCGGCACCTCAACCCGTTCCCCGCGAACCTGCCCGAGGTGCTGCGCTCCTACGACAAGGTCATCGTCCCGGAGATCAACCTCGGCCAGCTCGCCCTGCTGCTGCGCGGCCGGTTCCTCATCGACGTGATCGGCTACAACCAGGTCCGCGGCCTGCCCTTCAAGGCGGAAGAGCTGCAGGGCGTCATCCAGGATGTGATCGACAGTGAGTGAGAACGGCTCCCCCAACGGCAACGGCGCCGTCGCCAACGGGAACGGCGCCAACGGGAACGGGAACGGGAAGTCGCTGCTCTCCCTCGTCCCGAAGACCGACCAGAAGCAGACGCTGAAGGACTTCAAGACCGACCAGGAGGTGCGCTGGTGCCCCGGGTGCGGTGACTACGCGATCCTCGCGGCCGTCCAGTCCTTCCTGCCGGAGCTCGGGCTGCGCCGCGAGAACATCACGTTCATCTCGGGCATCGGCTGCTCGTCGCGGTTCCCGTACTACATGAACACCTACGGGTTCCACTCGATCCACGGCCGCGCGCCCGCGATCGCGACGGGGCTCGCCACGTCCCGCCCGGACCTGTCGGTGTGGGTGGTGACCGGTGACGGCGACTCGCTGTCGATCGGCGGCAACCACCTGATCCACGCGCTGCGCCGCAACGTCAACCTGAAGATCCTGCTGTTCAACAACCGGATCTACGGGCTGACGAAGGGGCAGTACTCGCCGACGTCCGAGCTCGGCAAGATCACCAAGTCGACGCCGATGGGGTCGCTGGACGCCCCGTTCAACCCGCTGTCGCTCGCGATCGGCGCGGAGGGGACGTTCGTCGCCCGCACCATCGACTCCGACCGCAAGCACCTGCAGTCGGTGCTGCGGGCCGCCGCGCAGCACCGCGGCACCGCGCTCGTCGAGATCTACCAGAACTGCAACATCTTCAACGACGGCGCGTTCGACCCGCTGAAGGACGCGGACGTCCGCGACGACGTCACCGTCCGGCTGGAGCACGGGGAGCCGATCGTCTTCGGAGCGGACCGCTCCAAGGCGCTGCGCCGCACCCCGGCCGGGTCGTTCGAGGTCGTGAAGACCGCGGACGTCGACCCGTCCGAGATCGCGGTGCACGACGCCCACGCCGCGGACCCGTCGCAGGCGTTCGCGCTGTCGCGGCTGGACCAGCCGGCGTTCGAGCACACCCCGATCGGCATCTTCCGGGACGTCGACCGGCCGTCCTACGACGAGCTGATGCGGGCCCAGCTCGACGAGGCCGTCGCGAAGCAGGGCAAGGGCGACCTCGCCGCGCTGCTCGGCTCCGGCGACACCTGGCGCATCGACTAGTCCACGGCGCGACCCGACCGCTTTCGCGGAGGCCCGGTCCCGGTTTGTCCCGGGACCGGGCCTTTTCACGCCTATTGCACACGTATTGAATAGCGGGGAACGGGGCACTGATGCTCATGACGGCCGTCGGACGCGTCGCCGCGGTCTCTGGACGGGACACGGTCTTCACACGAGACACGGTGCGGGACGGCGTCTCACCCTGACAGACTGTCGGAGATCATGGAGCCGGGAGGTGACGATGCGGGTCATTCCGCGCCGTAACAAGGATCGTCCAGGGGACGAGTCCGCGTCGCCTCCTGGTGAAACGGCGCCTCCCGCTCCCGCATCCCCCACCGATGCCACCCAACCCGTCGGCAAGGCCGAGCCGGGCGGCACCGAAGCGCGGCCGGATGCGGCCACCCGGCCACTGCCGGCGGGCGGCGCGGGCGGCCCGAGCAGCCCGCAGGAAGCGCTCGGGCAGGAGAGCTCGCCGGGCGGGGTGCAGACGGAGACGGCCACCGCGGTACTGCCCGTCCCGGACGACGAGGCCGCGCGGCGGCGGGCGCGGGCGGCGGAGCGCCGGCGGCAGGCGGCGGAGGTCAAGCGGAGCCGGGCCGGTCGGCGCCGGCCCCGCCGGCAGACCGTCCCCCCGACGCCGGCCAAGGCCGCCGACCAGCACCGGTCGGCGCTGCTCATCATGGTGCTGACGCTGGGGCTGCTGATCGCGGCCGTCGCGGTGACCGGCGGGCTGATCGCGTCCTCGATGCGGACCCGGCCGGTGGCGCTGGCCGCGCCGCTGCACATCTACCCCGTCTCCGAGGCGACGCCGGGGCCGTGCCCCGCCGGGACGGCCGGGATCACCGGGCAGGCCGGCACCGGCCCGACCTGCTACCGCCTCACCCAGGGCATCGCCATCCACAAGGTCGCCGGCCTGCGCGTCCAGAAGTCGCGGGTGAAGCCGGGCGGCTACGACGTGGCGCTGACGCTGCGGCCGGTCGACCGGGACGCGTTCGCCCGGCTGACCCGCGCGACCGTCGGGCGCGACCTCGCGTTCGTCGTCCGCGACCGGCTCGTCACCCTGCCCCGCGTCGACATGGCCATCACCGACGGGAAGGTCGTCGTGACCGGCTCGCCGGACCGGACCACCGCGAACCGGCTCGTCCGCGACCTCAAGGGCGGCCGCTAGGCCCCCGGTTCAGCCCGCCGGGAGCTCCTCGCCCTGGACGGCCTGGATCTCCAGCTCGGCGCGCAGGCTCTCGCCGACCATCGCGACGCCCGCCTCCAGGATCTGGTTGAACCGGATGCCGAAGTCGGCGCGGCGCAGCTCGGCCGTCGCGCGGAACGCGGCCCGCACGCCGCCCCACGGGTCGGTGCCGCTGCCGAGGTAGGTCAGGTCGAGGTCGACCGGCCGCGTGATCCCGTTGAGGGTGAGGCGGCCGTGCACCGTCCAGCGGTCGGGCCCGGCGGCGGTCAGCCCGTCGCCCTCGTAGGTGATGTACGGGTTGGCGTCGGCGCTCAGGAAGTCGGCGGAGCGCAGGTGGTCGTCGCGCGTCTTGTTGCCGGTGTCGATGGACGCGGCCTCGATCCGCGCCGTCACCCGCGACGCCTCGACCGGCTCGGCGACCTCGATCCGCCCCTCGAACGCGGCGAACCGGCCGCGGACGCTGGACAGGCCGAGGTGCTGCGCGACCGCGCCGACCGCCGAGTGCGCCGGGTCGATCGTCCAGGTGCCGGGCGGCGGCAGTGCGGTGCCGCCGGCGCGGCCGAGCACCACCTTCCCGATGTCGGCCGTGCCGGACGTCGACACGATCAGCGTCGCGGCGGCCGGCTGGAAGCCCATCGCCGTCACGATCACCGTGTAGGTGCCGGCGGGCAGCGGACCGGCGGCGAGCACGCCGTCCTCCCCGGTCCGCTCCCGCGCGACCTGGTTCCCGGCCAGGTCGGTCACCGTGACGACGGCGTGCCGCACCGCCCAGCCGTCCTTCGTCCGCACGGTTCCGCGCAGACCCCGCTCAGCGTCCTTCAACGGCCCGCACTCCAGCTTCGTGTCGGCCGGGCCGCCACCGCCGGGCGGCCCGGGATCGAGTCGGTCATTCGTCGGGGTAGCCGAGCTTGAGGTCGTGCTCGTCGAGCCCGCTGCCCGAAAGCGACAGACCGGTCGCGACCGGGGGATAGCCGGACGCGATCACGGTGTACTGGCCGCCGGTCAGGTCGGTGAACGCGTACTCGCCGTCCGGGCCGGTGATCACCATCGCGACGACGTTGCCGGCGGCGTCCACGAGCGTGACGCGGGCGTCGCCGACCGGGTCGCCGGACTCGGAGCGGACGGTGCCGCGGATCCGGGCGCCGGGCGGCATCTCCACGTCCTGCCGGGTCTGCCCGTTGCCGACGACCTCGACCGGCAGCGCGACCGGGCGGTGCGCGGCGGCGGACACGGCGAGCGTGTAGGCGCCGGAGGTGATGTCCTTGAACAGGTAGCGCCCGTCGGCGTCGGTGCGGCCGGTGCCGACGACGTCGCCGCGCACGTCGGTCACGACGACCATGGCGTTCGCGAGCGGGGCGCCGTCGCCGCCGCGGACCGTCCCGGCGAGCCCGCCGTTGCCCGCGAGCAGCAGGTCGAAGTCCACCGGCCGGTCGCCGACGACGAGCGTCGCGGCCTGCGGCTCGTGCTCGCCCGTCGCGGCGATCAGCACGTAGCTGCCGGGGCCGGGGGTGGGCAGCGCGTACCGGCCGTCCTCCTGGGTGACCGCGCGGGCGAGCTGGTGCCCGTCCACGCCGATCAGGGTCAGCGCGGCGGACGGGACGGGCGCGCCGTCGCCGGTCCGCACGACGCCGCGCACGGGGACGCCGCCGTCGTGGCCGCCGTGCCCGTTCTGCTGCGCGAGGAGCCGCGCCTGCGCCGCGAGGTCGGACGCGGCCGGCGCCGCCGCGGGTGCGGGCGGGGCGGCGGTGGCGAGCCGCGCTTCGGGGTCGTGGCCGTTGTCGCGCGCGTGCCGGCCGGCGCCGACCGCTCCGACGGCGCCCGTGTGCGCCACCGGGGACGGGGGCCGGACGACGCCGTCCTCGCCGGGGACGGCCCCCGCCGGGGGCTCCTTGGCGGCGGCGGCCTTCCCGCGGTCGGCCGAGCCGCGCAGCGGCAGCTCCTTCAGCGCGAGGACCGCGATGAAGCCGATCACCGCGACCGGGACGCCGACCAGGAAGACGGCCTCCATCGCCTTGGTGAACGCGTCCTGGATGATCCCGTGCAGCGGCTCGGGCAGCTTCTGGATCTCCTCGGGCGAGCCCAGCTCCCCGGACGCGCCGGTCGGCATCGGGAGGCCGGCGGCGCGCAGCCCGGACGCGATCTCGTCCGCCACCCGGTTGGTGAGGATGGCGCCGAACGCGGCCACGCCCATCGCGCCGCCGAGGTTGCGGAAGAACGAGACGCCGGACGTGGTCGAGGCCAGGTCGGCGGGCGCGGCGGCGTTCTGCGCGGCCAGGATCAGGATCTGCAGCGTCAGGCCCATCCCGACGCCGAGGAGGGCGAGGTCGGCGCCGATGAGCAACTCGGACGAGTCGGTGTGCAGCCGCGACAGCAGGTACATGGCCACCGCGATGCACACCATGCCGATCACCGGGAACAGCTTGTAGCGGCCGGACCGGGTGACGATCTGCCCGGAGCCCGTCGAGGTGATCAGCATGCCGAGGACGAGCGGCAGCGTCATCAGCCCGGACGCGGTGGGGCTCATCCCCTTGACGATCTGCAGGTACTGCGGCATGTAGATCATCGCGCCGAACATCGCCATGCCGACGCAGATGGAGATGAACGAGGTCAGGACGAACGTCGGGTTGCGGAACAGCCGCGGCGGCAGGATCGGGTCGTGCGCGATGCGCTCGGCGACGACCGCCAGCACGGCCAGCGCGGCGGCGGCGCCGAGCATGATGTAGGTCCACTTGGAGTTCCACGCGAACTCCGTGCCGCCCATCGACAGGACGAGCATCAGCAGCGCGGCGGCGCCGGTGATGGTGAACGCGCCGAACACGTCCACCCGGGTGTCGCGCTTCACCTTCGGCAGCTTCAGCACCCGCTGGATGACGAGGAACGCGACGACCGCGAGCGGGACGCACACGTAGAAGCACCAGCGCCAGCCGAGGCCGTCGGCGTCCACGATGAACCCGCCGAGCAGGGGGCCGGCGACCGTCGAGACGCCGAACACGGCGCCCATGTAGCCGGCGTAGCGGCCGCGCTGGCGGGGCTCGACGACGTCGCCGAGGATGACCTGGGCGAGCGCGGACAGGCCGCCGACGCCGAGGCCCTGGAACGCGCGGGCGGCGATGAGCTGGCCGATGTTCTGCGACAGCCCGGCGCCCACCGAGGCCAGCACGAAGATCAGCAGGGCGGTCTGGAACATCAGCTTGCGCCCGGCGATGTCCGACAGCTTGCCCCACAGCGGGGTCGAGGCGGTCATCGTCAGCAGCGACGCGCTGGCGACCCAGGCCAGCTGGTCCTGGCCGCCGAGGTCGCCGACGATCGTCGGCAGCGCCGTCGCGACGACCGACGTCGAGATCATCGACGTCAGCATCGCCATCATCAGACCGGCGAGGATCTCCAGGATCTGCCGGTGCGTGTAGTGCGGTCGCGCGGGCTCGGACGCCGCCGGGCCGTGCGACGCCACGCTGGTTCGAGCCACCCTGCCCCCATGCGATACGGAATTACCTGTGCCGTGCATGTATCTTAGGTAGACGCTTGTTTACTTGCAACTCGTTGGATACTGAACACTGACCGTTACCGACAGTTCCGGGGATGGGGATGCGGGTCGAGGACGAGCGCGCGAGCGCACCCGAAACGAGTGCGCCCGAGGCGGACGCGCCCGCGGCGAGCGGGCCGGGGGCGGCCGGCCGGCGGCGGCCCAAGCGGGACCGGGAGGCCACCCGGCGGCGCATCCTGGAGGCGGGCCGCGACCTGTTCGGCGAGCACGGCTACGACGGCGTCACCGTCCGCATGATCGCGGCGCGGGCGGAGGCGAACGTCGCCCTCGTCAACCGGTACTTCGGCTCCAAGGCGGCGCTGTTCGAGGAGGTCCTCGCCGGCGAGTCGGTGATCCGCGGCGTCATCGCGGGCGACCCGGCCGGGCTGCCGCGCCGGCTCGCCGAGCACTTCGTCCGGCAGATCGACCAGCGCCCCGTCACCACCATGTCCCGGATCCTGGACCGGTCGGCCGGCCAGCCCGAGGTCAAGGAGGCCCTGCTCCACTACCTGGAGGACCGGATCGTCCAGCCGATCATCGCCCAGCTGGACGGGCCGGACGCCCGCGCCCGCGCGCTGCTCGCGTCCACGATCATCATGGGCGGCGGGCCCGTCCGCCGGCTGTTCGGCCTGGACGACCTGCGCGCCGCCGACCCGGCCGAGGTCACCGACCGCCTCACCGCCATGTTCACCGCCGCGCTCGGCCCGCCCGTACGCCACCGGGAGTAGCGCGGCGCGGCCGGCTCGGCCTGAAGGCGGAGCGGCGCGCCCGGCACCCCGGCATAGGGTTGTCGACCATGAGGCTGGGGGGCGCTCTCCGCGAGCGGTGGGGCAGGACGGGGCGGGCCGCGCGCTGGACGGCGGCGGGCGCGGCGGTCGTGCTCGCGGGCACGGCGGCCGGCTGGGGCGCGGTCGCGGGCGACGCTCCGCGCGTCCGGACGTCCGAGCAGCGCATCCCCGTGGTGGACGGGCCGAAGGACGACCAGCGCGTCCTGCTCGACACGACGTTCTACCGCCCGGCCGCCGGGCGGGCGAAGGGCCCGGCGGTCCTGCTGGCGCACGGCTTCGGCGGCTCGAAGCAGGAGGCGGCCGGCGAGGCGCGCGAGCTGGCCCGCGCCGGGTACGCGGTGCTGACCTGGTCGGCGCGCGGCTTCGGACGCTCGACCGGGGAGATCGCGCTGAACTCCCCCGACTACGAGGTGAAGGACACCCGGCAGCTCATCGACTGGCTCGCGAAGCGGCCCGAGGTCGTCCTCGACGGGCCGGGCGACCCGCGCGTCGGCATGGCGGGCCAGTCGTACGGCGGCGCGATCGCGCTGATGACCGCCGCCTACGACCAGCGGGTGGACGCCATCGCACCCCAGATCACCTGGAACGACCTCGCGGACGCGCTGTTCCCGACCACCGCCGAGGGCGCGCCGCCCACCGACGGCGTGTTCAAGAAGCTGTGGGCGGGGATCTTCTTCACCGGCAGCGCCACCCGGACGGCCTGCGGGCGTTTCCTGCCGTCTCTTTGCGAGATGTACCAGGAGGTCGCGCAGAAGGGGCGCCCGACCGAGTCGGCGATCGCGACGCTGCGCCGGTCGAGCCCGTCCTCCGTCGCCGACCGGATCAGGGTGCCGACGCTGCTCGTCCAGGGCCAGGCCGACTCGCTGTTCCCGCTGGACCAGGCCGACGCCAACGCGCGGGCCATCGCCCGCAACGGCGCGCCGGTGTCGGTGGTGTGGTTCCAGGGCGGCCACGACGGCGGCGACCCGGAGACCGAGCGCGTCGAGGGGCTGGTGCGCGACTTCTTCGACGCCCGCCTCCGCCGCTCCGGCCCCGCCCTCGACGCCTTCACGGTGACGCGCGCGGGCGGGCTCGACTCGTCCACGCAGGAGGTCGTCGTGGACGAGGCGACGGCGGCCCGGTATCCCGGCCTCGCCGGCGATCCGGTCGCCCTGCGGCTCACCGGCCGCGAACAGACGATCTTCAACCCGGCGGGCGGGTCGCCGGCGTCGATCTCGGCGGTGCCCGGCCTGGGCGCGCTCGGCTCCCTCGGGTCGCTCGGCGCGGCCGGCGGGCTCGGCGGGTCGCTGCCGGCCGACATGCCGGGCCAGACCGCCGTCTTCGACACCGCCCCGCTGGAGCGTCCCGTCCGGTTGACCGGCGCGGCCTCCGTGCGCCTCGAGGTTCAGGGCAAGGGGCCGCTCTTCGCGAAGCTCTACGACGTCCCGCCCGGCGGCGGCGCCGCTCCGGCGCGGCGCCTGGCGGCCCCGTTCCGCGTGTCGGACGGCGACGTCAGCGTGACGCTCCCGCCGATGGACTACCGCTTCGACCGGGGCCACCGCCTGCGCCTCGTCATCGCGACGACCGACATGGGCTTCGCGACGCCCGCCGAGCCTTCGTCCTACAAGGTGCAGGTGGTCTCGCCGCTGACCGTCCCCACGGTGCCGTCCCTCGCCACGGCCTCGTCGCCGCTGCCCGCCTGGGTCTGGGTCCTGCCTTTGGGGGCGCTCGCCGTGGCCGCCGCCATCCTCCTGCCCGGACGACGCAGACGCACCGCCGACGCCAGCAGCGACGTCCCGCTGGAGATAACCGGCCTTACCAAGACCTACAAGAACGGCCACCAAGCCGTGGCCGACCTGTCGTTCCGTGTGGAGAAGGGTCAGGTTCTCGGCCTGCTCGGCCCGAACGGTGCAGGCAAGACCACGACGCTGCGCATGCTCATGGGGCTGATCCACCCCGACTCGGGCGAGATACGCATCTTCGGTCAGCGGGTCACTCCCGGTGCGCCCGTCCTGTCCCGCCTTGGCTCCTTCGTAGAGGGACCCGGCTTCCTGCCCCACCTCTCCGGCCGCGACAACCTCGACCTCTACTGGCGCGCCACAGGCCGCCCCCTGGACGAGGCCCACCTCGAAGAGGCGCTGCAGATAGCCGACCTGGGTTCCGCCCTGGACCGCGCGGTACGCACCTACTCGCAAGGGATGCGGCAGCGGCTCGCGATCGCCCAGGCCATGCTCGGCCTACCGGACCTCCTCGTCCTGGACGAACCCACCAACGGCCTCGACCCGCCCCAGATCCGCGAGATGCGGGAGGTGCTGGTCAAGTACGCCGCCGCAGGGCGCACCGTCATCGTCTCCAGCCACCTCCTCGCCGAAGTCGAGCAGACCTGCACGCACGCGGTCGTCATGGCGGGCGGCCGCCGCGTCGCCGCCGGGCCCGTCAGCGAGATCGTCGGCTCCGGCCGCCGCCTGGAGGACGCGTTCCTGGAGATCATCGGAGAGACGTCATGACCACCTACCACGTCCGGCGGACGCTGCCGCTGCGGGTCGAGGCCGTCCGGCAGTTCCGGCGCCGCCGGACCCTCGTCGCGTTCGGGATCCTGCTCGTCCTGCCGTGGGTGCTGGTGCTCGCGTTCAAGCTCGGCGGCGACCCCGGCCCGGACGGCGTCCCCAGCCTGGTCGACGTCGCCACCTCCAGCGCCCTGAACTTCGCCCTGTTCGCCCTGTTCGTCTCCACCGGCTTCCTGCTGGTGGTCGCCGTCGCCCTGTTCTGCGGCGACACCGTCGCGAGCGAGGCGGGCTGGTCGTCCCTGCGCTACCTGCTGGCCGCGCCCGTGCCCCGCGCCCGCCTGCTGCGCCAGAAGCTGGTCGTCGCGCTCTCCTACGCCGTCGTCGCCGTCGTCAGCCTGCCGCTGATGTCCCTGGTCGCCGGCACGGCGGGCTTCGGCTGGGGCGACGTGGAACTCCCCACCGGCGGCACCGTCCCGGTCGGCACCGCGCTCGGCAGGATGGCGATCATCGTCGGCTACTCGCTGATCGCCCAGCTCGTCGTCGCCGCCCTGGCGTTCCTGCTGTCCGTCACCACCGACTCGCCCCTCGGCGCGGTCGGCGGCGCCGTCGGCCTGGTCATCGTCAGCAACATCCTGGACGCCGTCACCGCCCTCGGCTCCTGGCGCGATTTCCTCCCGACGCACTGGATGTACTCGTGGATGGACGCCCTGCAACCCCAGATCCAGTGGACGGGCATGGCGAAGGGCGCCGCGATATCCCTTTCCTACGCGCTCATACTGTTCGCACTGGCCTTCCGCCGCTTCCGCACCCGCGACATCGTCTCCTGAAAAACTGGGCACGCATTGTCACTATCCGACAACTCCGCGTCGACAATTCGGCCCCGAAAATCGGTCGAACCGGCAGCGTTCGTCGCATAAGCTCGGCGAACCGCGCGCCCATCGGCCGCGTCACACGAGGCAGTGACGATTAAGCCGGGCCCGTTGGGGGGAGATGATCACCATGGCACGGCAGCAGCTCATCAAGCGCCCCAAGCCCCCACGTCAACCGAGCCAGCCCGACCTCCGCACGCCCTCGGGCCGCCTGCTCCCCTACTGAAGCCGCGCCAGGAACCGTTCCCGCTCGACCACCACGCGCTCGACACGGCCGCTCCCCACGGGGCCGCGCTCGTCCACCGCGTTGACCGCGAACACGAGCCGCTTCCCGTCGACCTCCGCGAGCTCCGCCTCCACGGTCACCCGCACACCGACCGGGCTGGCCGCGCGATGCTCCAGCGCGACCCGCGTCCCCACGGACGTCCGGCCGTCCCCGAGCTCACCTCTGACGGCCTCCACGGTCGCGGCCTCGGCGAGCGCCAGCAACCGGGGCGTCGCCAGCACGGGCACATCACCACTGCCCAACGCGACCGCCGTGTCGTCGTCCCCCACCACGAGGGACACCTGGCCGTGCAGCCCCGGCTTCACAACTCCCCTTCCAGCCGCGCCGCGACCTCCCGGTAGCGACTCACCGGCACGAGATGCACCCCGTCGAACGCCCCGCTGTCCCGGATCGCGAGCACCTGCTCACAGGCAGCCGCGACTCCGGCACTCCGGTCCCGCTCGACGGCCTCGACGAGCTCCCCGGGAATGTCGATATCGGGAATGGCCGCAGCCAGATTCCGCGCCATCCCCGCACTGGCCAGCACCATGACCCCCGCGTAGACGGGCCCGTCGATCTCCGCGCGCTCGCGCCACCGCAAGAGGTTATCCACCGAGTAACTGACCTGCACGAACGTGAAGTCGGCAGCCCGCTTCCACTCAGGCACCCGCCTCAACCCGGACGTGACGCCGACCTGGAACGCCCCGCACCCGTCGAAGACCGCGTCCTCACTGGCCGCGCGCGCCTCCTCCATCATCGCCCGGACGGTCAGCTCACTCGTCCGCCCGCCCGCGCTCGGCTTGTCCCCATAGACGAACAGAAACCGCTCGACCCCGTACGCGGCCGCGGTGAGCAGATCCCGCCGGAACCCGAGCAGATTCCGGTCACGCGAGTTCAAACAGGCGATCCCCCGAGCCCCCATGGCCTGCACCTCGTGCGCGACGGCCACACTCGACACGGTGGCCCGGCCAATGTGGTTGTCGGGAATCAGAAACGAGTCCGCCACCGGACTCAACACCCCGATCTGATGCCGCACCTTCCGCAGATCAGGCCGAGTAGGCGGCTCGACCTCACAAACAACCTCGAACCCCACGAGCCCTACTCCCAGATCGACGTGACGACGCGCACAACCGACACCGCCTCACATTAGCCTTCTCCCCCAAAGAACACCCCCGCAGCCCCATGGCCAGGAGACGTGTAGACCTAACTTCCGTCGAGCAGCCTCTTAACGGGCATTTCAGGACAACGCCCCACGACCTGGGGATCACCCGCCACACCCCGCGCAACACTCCGGCCACGCATGACTGCAAGCAGTTCCAACCGGTACGAGGTCACGTCGCCGTGAAGATGGCCGCCCGCCCGGCCTCGGCCGCCCGCTCGAACAACCCCCGTACCTCGACGAAGTTCTCCCACGTGTACTCGAAGTCGTCATCATCAAGCGACCCGCGGTACTCCGGGTCGTCGATCGCGTCGAAGCGCCGCCGCAGCCACACCTTTTCGACCCGCTGGAGTTCGTCTGCGACATCTCGGACTTCGGCCGCGGTCACGTAGACGACGTAGTAGTCCTCGTGCATATGCCGCCCGCCGAGGACGGCATGCGACAGCGGATAGGCACCGCCCTCATCGCCGGCCGCGAGCAAAAGGCGCTCCTGATCGGCACTGACAGCGAAGTGCACACCCAACACCCCGCCACCCTACTGACGCCCCCCAGCACTCAGAAGCACGCTGCCGCTACCAGAACCGCCCGCCACCACCAACCAGGGCGCAAGTCGATGAGGCGTCGAGCCCACCGCCGACCCTCTAGGCCGTAGTAGCCGTTTGCGGTTGGCGGCCGAGTACTGCTGGCGCTACTCGCCCTGCGCGTGGTCGCCCGCCTACGCGGCCGGGCTCTGCAGTTTGACGACGAGTTCGGCACCGAGAGCTCGGGCCAGGCGCTCGAGGACCGCCAGCGTCGGCACGGTGCCGCCGGCTTCGAACCTGGCCACGGCCGACTGTGTCATGCCCGCCCCCCGGGCCAGCTCGCTCTGGCTCCAGCCGCGCTCCTCACGGAGGGCTCGAACACTGCGCCCCAGTTCGTAGGCCAAGCGAGCCACCTCGTAAGCCTCCGCAGCACCAGGTTCGGACATGCGGCGCTCCCGCAGCGCACTCCAGTCTGTCCGATCACCCATCGGCCTCACCTCCCTCAGCCTCCGCCGAGTGCGCCTCGGTTACGCATAGCCGCAGCGCCCTACGAGCGCGCTCCCTCTCGATCTTCTCGCATGCGTGTTTTGTGGAACACCGTGAGCAGAACGATTCGTCTGCCAGAAGCAATCCAGTAGGTCACGCGTACAGCCTGTGTGCCGAGGTGGAAACGCAACTCCCTCAGCTTGCCATCGAGCTGCCGCGTGTACGGCTCCCCGAGCAGCACCCCCTCGTCGGCGAGCAAGTCGATGTAGAACGCCGCCGTGGCGAACTGCGCGGTCGGTAGACGTGCCGAGGTGGGCGGGCGGGCGGCGGGGACCTCGTGCTGTGCTGGGGACGGGATCTGCTCGTCGGGGTCGGGGGCGTGTTCGCGGAGTCCGGGATGGTTGCTGGTTGTTCGGGGTTCAGGGGTGTCTTACTGGTTGGGTGGTTACCGCGTAGGGTTCGGTCGTGATTAAGCGGGGCATGGCGGCCGGTGTCGGGGCTTATGTGATGTGGGGGCTTTTTCCCCTGTACTGGCCGCTGTTGAAGCCGGCGGGGGCGGGGGAGATCCTCGCGCATCGGATCATGTGGTCGCTGGTCGCCGTGGGGGCGGTGCTGGCGGTGCGGCGGACGTGGGCGCGGGTCGGGCGGCGGCAGATGCTGCTGCTGGTCGCGGCGGCCGTGGTGATCAGCGTGAACTGGTGGACGTACATCTACGCCGTGAACAGCGGGCGGACGATCGAGGCGTCGCTCGGGTACTTCATCAACCCGCTGATCAGCGTGGTGTTCGGGGTGGTGGTGTTCCGGGAGCGGCTGCGGCCGTGGCAGTGGGCGGCGGTCGGGCTGGGGGCGGTCGCGGTGGTGGTGCTGACCGTGGACTACGGGCGGCCGCCGTGGATCGCGCTGGTGCTGGCCTTCGCGTTCGGCGTGTACGGGCTGCTGAAGAAGTTCGCGGACATGCCGTCGGCGGAGAGTCTGGCGGTGGAGACGGCCGTCATGTTCCTGCCCGCCCTGGGGTTCGTGTTCTTCCTGGAGGCGCAGAGGGACGCCGCGTTCGGGCATGAGGGGGTGGCGAACGCGGTGCTGCTGGCGGGGGCGGGTGTCGTTACGGCGGTGCCGTTGATGCTGTTCAACTCGGCGGCGATCCGGCTGCCGATGACGGCGCTCGGGATGTTGCAGTACCTGGCCCCGGTGCTGCAGTTCGCCATCGGTTTCCTGGTGCAGCACGAGGAGATGCCGCCGAGCCGGTGGGCGGGGTTCCTGCTGGTGTGGCTCGCGCTGGTGACGCTGACGTGGGAGGGGCTGAGCCGCCGGGAAGCGGTGCCCGAGGCCGTCTGAAGGGACTAGAGTGCCGGACGTCATTTGCCGGATTTCGAGGAGTCTCGTTGCGTCTGGTCACCGTCAGCGTGTTGGGCACCGCGCTGGTCGCGGCCGGGATGCTGGCTCCGGCCACGGGTGAGGCGACGGGCCGCGGCGGTGTCGCGGTGGAGCCCGGCATGGTGCGGCCGGGCGAGCACGTCCGGGTCTCGGTGCCGGGATGTGCGGGGGCGCGGGTCGAGTCCGAGGTGTTCACCGGGCGGGCCGTGGACGGCGCCGCGACCGTGAAGGCCGATGCCGTCCCCGGCGAGTACGCGGTGGCGGCGCGCTGCGGGTCGCGGAAGGTGACCGGCGAGGTGCGGGTCGCGGGCCGGGTCGGGTGGCCCGACATCCTGCCGACCGACCACTGACCGCGGGCGTCAAGGGCCGCCGTCGGCCGGTGCGCATACGCAGCCATCACTTTGTCAGCGCGGCGTTGACTTCACCGGCACATCCCTTGAAAAGTGACCTAGATCACGCACAGATGTAGTGCTTTCCTACCTCTCGGACGGTTGTCTTCGTCAAATGATCATGTGATACTTCCGGACGAATCGCCCATGTTTCACAAATGCCGCACCAGCGGCCATAGCCCGAGATCATCTCGCCCCGTGACCCGCACCACTGCCTAGTGAGGGGACAGTCGAGTATGTCGGTCGGCGTCGGCTCCGTCAGGGAACCGCGAACCATTCCGTTCCATCAGAGCCTGCCGAGACTGCTCCGGGACCCGCTGGGTGCCATCGAGCAGATGGGGCGCGAGTCCCAGGGCGAGATCACCCGCGTGAACCTGGGCATGCTGCGCCCGTACCTCGTGACCCGCCCCGAGCACGTCCAGCACATCCTGCGCGACAACGCGGCGAACTACCGGCGCGAGGGGCTGATGTGGAAGCCCCTCAGCAGGCTCGTCGGCGAGCCGTCCGGCGCGGACCCCGCCTGGCCGCTCAAGCGGCGCATCTTCCAGACCCTGCTGACCGGCAAGAAGATCGCGACCTACACCGACGAGATGGCGGCCAACATCGCCGACAACGTCGACGAACTCGGCCGCCGCACCGGTGCCGGCACCCCGATCGACTGCAGCGACGAGCTGACCCGCATCGTCTACCGGGCCATCCTGCGGATCTTCATCGGGGACCGGCTCTCGCTCGCCGACGCCGACCGGCTCGGGGACGCGATCACGATCGCGACCACGTCGTCGTTCCGGTCCCGGATGCTGCTGCCGTTCGTCCCGCACGCGGTGCCGCTGCCCGGCGACCACGCCTTCCACCGCGCGGTGCAGAACGTCGACGACATCATCTTCCCCGTCATCGAGGAGGCGCGCCGGCAGGGCGTGCACGAGCGGGGCGACGAGGGCCACGACATCGTGTCCCTGCTGCTGCGGGCCCGCGACGAGCAGGGGAACGCGCTCGACGACCAGGGCGTCCGCGACGGAGTCGTCTCGCTGTTCGTGGCCGGCACGGAGACCACGGTGACGGCGCTGAGCTGGCTGTGGGTCGTGCTCGACGCGCATCCCGAGGTGATGGTCCGGCTCCGCGCGGAGATCGAGGACGTCCTGGACGGCGCCCGCCCCACCCGCGAGCACCTGCCGCGGCTCCGCTACACGAAGATGGTCCTCCAGGAACTGCTGCGGATCTACTCGGTCGGCTGGATCATCCCCCGCATCGTGGCCGAGGACGACGTGATCGACGGCGTCCGGATGCACCGGGGCGCCACGATCGCGGTCAGCCCCTACCTCACCCACCGGGTGCCGGACGTGTGGCCCGACCCGCACAGGTTCGACCCCGAGCGGTTCGCGCCGGGCAACTCCCGGCACCGCTTCGCCTACCTCGCCTTCGGCGCGGGGCCCCACCAGTGCGTGGGCAGCGTCTTCTTCACCGTCGAGGCGCAGCTGATCGTCGCCAGCATGATCAGCCGGCTGCGCCCGACCCTGCACGGGCCCGCGGGCGTCGAGCCCCAGGCGGGGCTCACCCTCAAGCCGCGGCAGCCGATCAAGATCTCACTGAACCCCGTCGACGGCAGGTAGGCGCACATGGGAACCCCGGCCGCACCGACCGGTGAACTTCGGACCGTCATCGAGGAGGGCAGGACCAGCGCGCTCGCCGTGGACTGCCAGCGCGACCTGGCGGCGTGCGCGAAGGAGCACGCCGTCCTCTTCCCCGGCGGCCCCTTCGACCCGCGGCTGCTGAGCGGCGTGGCCCTCGCCAACGCGTTCGGGTCGCCGTGGGCGTCCGCCGAGGAGCTGAGCGTCGCCTGCCGCACGTCGCTGTGGGTCTTCGCCGCGGACTGGCTCGTCGACTACGTCGCGGAGACGCGGGCGGACGTCGACGTCCAGGCGGCGGCGTGCCTCGCGGTCGCGGACGGCGCGGAGCCGCCGCCGGACGTCCCGCTGGCCCGGTTCCTCGCGGAGATCCGCGACACGCTCGCGGCGCGTCCCGCGTTCGCCGAGCTGCGGGGGCGGTGGCGCGCCCAACTCGACCGCTACTTCGCGGCGATGGCCCGGGAGTGGGAGTGGCACGCCGCGCGGAAGTCCGGCGACGGCCCCGCGCCGACGTTCGCCGAGTACGTCGGCAACGCCGACAACTTCGGGTCCTCGTTCGTCAACCTCTCGCACTGGATCTACACGTCCGGCCCGGACGAGCTCCGGCACATCGACGCGCTGTGGGCCGCGAGCGGAACGGTGCAACGGATCCTGCGGCTGCTCAACGACCTCGCCACCCTCCAGCGGGACCTCGACTGGGGCGACCTCAACCCGCTCGCCCTCGGCGTCAGCCGGGCCGAGGTGACCGACCAGATCGACCTCCTCGTCAAGGAGTGCCTGGACGAACTGGCTCCGCTGCGGGAGCCGTGCCCGAAGGAGGCGCGGTACCTGGAGCGCCAGATCGGGTTCAGCACCGGCTTCTACGGCCGGACGGACTACTGGGGTGAGCTGTGAGCGTCCAGTGCGGTGAGGCGGAGGACGTCCCGGACCCGTCAGAACCCGCGCCGGCGGCGGACCCGGTCGCCGGCGCCGACGCACTGGTCCGCGGCCTCCTCGCGGACCCCTGGGGGCAGGTGTCCCCCTCCATCTACGAGACCGGACGCGTCGTCACCCTCGCCCCGTGGCTCATCGGGCACACCGAGCGGCTGCGGTTCCTCCTCGCGGCGCAGCGCGCCGACGGCGGGTGGGGCGCGCCGGGCGGGTACTCCCTCGTCCCGACCCTGAGCGCGACCGAGGCGATCCTCTCGGCCTTCCGGCGGGACGCGTCCGGGACCGGCCGCGACGGCTCCGGGATCGAGCGCGACGTCCTGGCGAAGGCGGCCGACCGCGGGCTCCAGGCGCTGACGGCGCTGCTGGACGACGCGTCCGGCGACGCGATCCCCGACATGCCCGCGGTGGAGCTGATCTCCGCGCATCTGGCCCGCCTGATCAACGACCATCTGGAGTGGCTCGACGCCCGGCCGCCGGGCGCGTCCGGTCCGCGTCCGGCGGGGGTGCGGGTGCGCGCCCCCGAGAGCTGGGCGGACGCCGCGCTCGACCCGCTGCGGGAGCTGCTGAGCGCGGGCGGGCAGGTCCCGGAGAAGCTGTTCCACGCGCTGGAGGTCGCCGGGCCCGCCGCCCGGCGGACCGGCTCCACCCGGCCGGGCCCCCGCACCGGCGGCGTCGGCGCCTCACCGGCCGCGACGGCCGCGTGGATCGGCGGCGACGAGGCCCCGCCGGCGGACGACCCCGCGCGCCGCTTCCTGGAGACCGTCGCGGCGCACCACGGCGGCCCGGTGCCCTGCGGCTATCCGATCACCGTGTTCGAGCGGGCGTGGGTGCTGAGCGGCCTGCGCCGGACGGGCGTCCCGGTGACCGTGCCGGACGAGCTGACCGCCTCGCTGGACGCGGCCGTCGGCCCGCTCGGAACCCCGGCGGGCGAGGGCCTCCCGGCGGACGCCGACACCACGTCCGTGACCCTGCACGCGCTCGCGCTGCTCGGCGCGCCGCGGGAGCCCGACAGCCTGCTGGCCTACGAGCTGGACGACCGCTTCTGCACCTGGCAGGGCGAGCAGGGCGCGTCGGTCACGACGAACGCGCACGTCCTCGACGCGTTCGGCGAGTACGCGCGCCTGCGCCCCGCCGCCCGCGCCCGGTACGCGCCCGCCATGGCGAAGGCGGCGAGCTGGCTGTGCGCCCGCCAGGAGCCGGACGGAAGCTGGACGGACCGCTGGCACGTCTCCCCTTACTACGCGACCGCGTGCGCGGTGCAGGCGCTCCAGTCGTTCGGCGGCGCCGAGGCCGCCGCGTCCGTGGAACGTGCCCGGCGGTGGGTGACCGAGACCCAGCGTCCGGACGGATCCTGGGGCTGGTGGGACGGCACCGCCGAGGAGACCGCGGAGGCCATGCTCGTCCTGCTGCCGTCCGGACGGGCGGGGAACGGGTCCGCGCGCCGCCTCGCGCACCTGCGGGCCGCCGCGCGCGGCCGGGCGTGGCTGCTGCGCTCCCCCCACTGGACGGACGGCCCGGCCCTCTGGCACGACAAGGACCTGTACCTGCCGAAGGCGATCGTCCATTCGACGATCCTGAGCGCCCTCCATCTCACCCGTCCCGAGTAGCGTCGCGCGGGAGGCGTCCAGGACGTGAGACGCACCACACCGATCTGGGCCTCGTCCTGCTCAAATAGTGAAAATTGACGTCTTCACGTGATGCCGCGTTGCTAAGGTGCTCCGGTGTGTGCGCTGGCGCCCCTCCTGCCCCATCGCGCACTCGGACAACAGAGACTCGCTGGCCCTTGACACCCCCGGGATCGCGGGTCCTGCTCACTCTCGTTGGGACGGGTCGTCAATGCGCCTCCGCAATTCTCGTCTGCGGACCAAGATCACTGCGCTGCTGCTGTCGCTGACGGCGCTCTGGGCGTTCGCCGCGTGGGTGACACTTCGCGAAGGTCTGGGCCTGCTCTGGGCCAGCACACTGGACACCAAGATCAGCCGGCCGACCGTGTCGCTCGTGACCGCCCTGCAGAACGAGCGCCGCGCGTCCGTCGTCTACCTCGCCTCGCCGGGGCAGCAGCAGCGGCAGTCGCTGCTCGCGCAGCGCACCGAGACCGACAAGGCCGCGGCCAAGGTGCGCACGACGGCGTCCGGCGGCGACGTCGGCCGGGCGGCGAGCGACGCGCTGGAGCGCCGCATCGACGAGATGTTCGAGGCCCTCGACGACCTGCGCGCGGGCCGCGCCGTCGTCGACGCCGGGCGCGGCACCCGGGTCCAGGCCGCCACCTCCTTCAACAAGATCATCGACACCGCGTTCCGCGTCTTCAACTCGACCGGCGCCGTGCTGAACGACGAGGGCATCTCCAAGGACAGCCGCACGCTGAACGCGATGACCCGCGCCAAGGAGGTGCTGTCCCGGGAGGACGCGCTGCTCGCCGGCGCGATCGCCGCCCGCAAGTACGAGCCGGGCGAGCACGCCCGCTTCGTCGGGCTGGTGAACACCTCCCGCTTCCTCACCGAGGAGGCCGCGGCGGAGCTCCCGCCCGCCGACCTCGCGCGCTACGAGCAGCTCGTCAACGGTCCCGCCTTCTCCCGGCTGCGCGCCGTCGAGGACCGCATCCTCCAGCGCGCCACGCTCCGCCCGCCGGTCAACGGCACGGACTGGCAGGGCGCGGTGGGCCCGTCCCAGGAAGGGCTGGAGAAGCTCGTCCTCACCGGCGGTGACGAGCTGGTGGAACGTGCCGGTCCGGTCAGCCTCGGCATCATCCTGCGGCTGGTCCTCGCCGGTGGTCTGGGGCTCCTCGCGGTCATCGCGTCCATCGTCGTGTCCATCACCACCGCCCGCGCCCTGGTGCGGCAGCTGGAGCGGCTGCGCGGCGCGGCGTGGGAGCTGGCCGAGCAGCGGCTGCCGAGCGTCGTCGAACGGCTCGGGCACGGCGAGAAGGTGGACGTCGCCGTCGAGGCGCCCCCGCTGCAGTTCGGCAGCGACGAGATCGGGCAGGTGGGCCGCGCGTTCAACGCCGTCCAGGAGACCGCGATCCGCACCGCCGTCGAGCAGGCCGAGCTGCGCCGCGGCATCCGCGACGTCCTGCTGAGCCTGGCGCGCCGCACGCAGGCGCTGGTGCACCGGCAGCTGAGCATGCTCGACACGATGGAGCGCAAGCGCGACATCGACCCGAAGGACCTGGAAGAGCTGTTCCGGCTCGACCACCTCGCCACCCGCATGCGGCGCAACGCCGAGAACCTCATCGTGCTCTCGGGGTCGATCCCGGCCCGCGGCTGGCGGCAGCCGGTCCCGATGATCGACGTCGTCCGCGCCGCCGTCGGCGAGGTCGAGGACTACACCCGCGTCACCGTGCTGCCGTTCGGCCCGGTCGAGCTGGCCGGACGCGCGGTCGGCGACGTCACCCACCTGCTGGCCGAGCTGATCGAGAACGCCGTGTCGTTCTCGCCGCCCGACACCGCCGTGCACGTCGGCGGCCACCTCGTCGCCAACGGCTTCGCCATCGACATCGAGGACCGCGGGCTCGGCATGACCGACGAGAAGCTCGCCGAGATCAACGAGCGGATCGTCGACCCGCCCGAGTTCAACCTGCGCAGCTCCGTCCAGCTCGGCCTGTTCGTGGTCGCGAAGCTCGCCGAGCGCTACGGCGTGCGCGTCTCGCTGAAGCGGTCCGCCTACGGCGGCACCACCGCCGTCGTCGTCATCCCGCAGGACCTGGTCGTCGAGGCGGGCACCGCGCAGGCGCCCGCCGCCACCACCGAGAACGGCCTGGCCGTCCGGCAGCCGGCCGCGGTCCCGGCCGGGGCCTCCGAGCAGGGCCGCGAAGGATCGGGCAGCGTCGTGACGCTCACCAGGCAGGCCGGTTCGCCGCCCGCCCTGGTGGCCGTGCCCCCGCCCGCCCCCGAGCCGGACGACGCGCCCGCCCCGCAGCCCAGCGGCCCGCGCGGCGGCGACCCGACCACCACCGGCCCTCTGAGCGGCGGCACGAACACCACCGGCCCCCTGGCCGACCCGAACACCACCGGCCCACAGGCCGCCGAACCGCGCACCACCGGCCCGCAGACCGTCACCACGGCCACCGGGCCCCAGACCACCGGCCCGCAGACCGCTCCCGCCGGTGCACCCGCCCCGTCGCGACCCCCGGGCGAACCAGCTCCGCCCGGCGGTCTCGCGGCGACGGGCGGCGGGGATTCCGCGACGAGCCACCCGGAGGACCAGCCACCCGTGACCGACAGCACCACCCCGTCCGGCCTGCCCGTCCGGGTCCCGCAGGCGAACCTCGCGGCGCCGCTGCGCACCGACGAGCCCGTCGTCGCGCAGGAGCCGGACGAGCCGGACGTCCCCGGCCGCTCCCCCGAGGAGATCCAGCGAATCATGGGTTCCTACCAGCGCGGCACCCGCCTTGCGAGGACGGCGGTCGAATCCCGCGGCAACGAAGCAGTGGAAGGCGAGGACGAGCAGTGAAGCAGAAGGCAGGTTCGCCGTCCGATCTGGGCTGGCTGCTGGACGACTTGGTCCACCGCGTGCCGCACGCCCACAACGCGGTCGTCCTGTCCGCGGACGGCCTCCTGATGGCCTCATCGGAGGGGATGGGCCAGGACGACGGCGAGCACCTGGCCGCGGTGGCCGCCGGCATCCAGAGCCTGGCCAAGGGCGCCGGGACGCGGTTCGGCGGCGGCCCCGTCCGGCAGACGATCATCGAGATGCAGACGAAGTTCATGCTGGTGACGGTGGCGGGCAAGGGCGCCTGCCTCGCGGTGCTGGCCGACGAGGACGCCGACGTCGGCCTCATCGCCTACGAGATGGCGATGCTCGTCACGAGCATGGGCCACCACCTGACCTCCCCGTCCCGTGCCGAGAGCGCCGCGGAGGGCCGCCCGACATGATGCCGCCCGAGGACCCCTCCCCCGAGTTCTGGTCGGAGGATCCGGCGCGTCCCCCGGAGACGGAGGCCGAGCGCTGGCTCGACGAGCACGCCGGCCCGATGGTCCGCCCGTACGTGATGACGAGCGGCCGCATCGAGCCGACCCGCGGCAAGTTCGACCTCATCACGCTGGTGGTCGCCTCCGGCCCCGAGCCGGACACCGCGATCGGGCTCGGCCCCGAACACCTGGCGATCCTCCGGCTCTGCCAGAACGTCATCTCCGTCGCCGAACTCACCGGCCATCTCAACCTGCCCGTCGCGACGGTGCGGGTGATGCTCGGCGACCTCCTCGACAAGGGGTTCGTCTCCATGCAGGAACCCGAACCGGAGGCGGACATGCACGACATCAGGCTCTACAAGGCGGTGATCGATGGTCTCCGGGCCCTCTAGGGGGATACGCGCCCGCCGGCTCCCCACCGCGGTCAAGATCGTGATCGCGGGCGGTTTCGGCGTCGGCAAGACCACCATGGTCGGCACGGTCTCCGAGACGCAGCCGCTGCGCACCGAGGAACTCCTGACCGACCAGAGCATCGGCGTGGACGACGTGTCCGGGGTGGAGCGCAAGAGCACCACCACGGTCGCGATGGACTTCGGCCGCATCACGATGCGGAACGAGTACGTCCTCTACCTGTTCGGCACCCCCGGCCAGGAGCGCTTCTGGTTCATGTGGGACGAGGTCGTCCTCGGCGCGCTCGGCGCCGTGGTCCTCGCCGACACCCGCCGGCTGTCGGACTGCTTCCCGTCGGTCGACTACTTCGAGCGGCGCGGCACGCCGTTCATCGTCGCCGTCAACTGCTTCGAGGGCGCGCAGCGCTACGACCTGGCGGAGATCCAGATGGCCCTGAACCTGGGCCCCAAGGTCCCCGTCATGCTCTGCGACGCCCGCAGCATCGACTCCTGCAAGGAGGTCCTCATCGACCTCGTCCTGCACGCGATGAAGGCCCGCGGGGTCACCGAGGAGCCCGAACCGCAGAACGTCTAGCCGTGGCCGGGGCCGGCGAGCAGCGGGAGGCCGCGCTCGCCGGCCCCTGTCGCGTCCGGGCCGCCGGTCAGGGCGGCGGCGAAGGCGCGGAGGGTCGCGGTGGTGCGCTCCCGCCGCCAGACGAGCGTGAGCGCCGAGCGGGGCAGTCCCGTGACCGGGACGAAGGCGATGTCGCCGCGCGCCTGGACGCGGGCGGTCGGGACGCACAGCAGCATCGCCCCGCGCCCCACGGCGACCAGCGCGAGCGCCTCCTGGATCGTGGTGACGGCCGGGCCGGACGGGATCAGCCGCCCGCCGGGCGTCACCCCCGGCGACTGCGCCTCCCGCCAGTAGCGCGGCGCCGGCCCGGCGATCCTGACCAGCGGGTGCCCGGCGAGCTGCTCGGCGTCCACCGACGGGCGGTCCGCGAGCGGGTGGCCGGACGCGACGGCGAGGCTCAGCGGCGCCTCGTTGAAGACCGGGCCGGTGGCGAGGCCGCGCTCCCGTACCGGCGCCAGCACGATCGCGGCGTCCAGGTCCCCGTCCCGGACGGCGCCGAACGGGTCCGCGAGCGGCACCTCGACGGTGTGCACCTCGGAGCCGGGGTGGGCGCGCTCGAACGCGGCGACGAAGCCCATCAGCTCCTCGTCCAGCACGCCGAGGAAGCCGACCCGCAGCACGCCGCCGACTCCGCGGGCGGCGGCCCTGGCCCGGTCGACGGCACCGAGGACGGCCGCGTACGCGGGTTCCAGCTCGTCCCGCAGGCTCGCGCCGAGCGGGGTCAGCCGCACCCGGCGGCTGGTGCGCTCGACGAGCCGGGCCCCGACCCGCTGCTCCAGCGCGCGCAGCAGCTGGCTGACGCGGCTCTGGGAGAGGTAGAGGCGTTCGGCGGTGCGGCCGAAGTGCAGCTCCTCGCTGAGGACGAGGAAGCATTCCAGCTCCCGGGCCTCGATCTCGGGCACCGCGCTCCTCCGGGTCGGTGATCGATCAGTCTCGCTCATACAAGGTTGCGGACTTCGCCGTTGTTCCCGGCGCGCCCGCGCAGCAGGGTCGTGAGCATGACGTACGCTCCCCTTCCCGCGCCCCGGCGCGGCCGGCCCGCGGTCGCCGCGGTCGCCGCGACGACGTTCCTCGTCGTCACCAGCGAGATGCTGCCGGTCGGGCTGCTCACCTCGATCGGCCCGGACCTCGGGGTGTCCGCCGGCACGGCCGGGCTGGCGATGACCGTGCCCGGCCTCGTGGCCGCGCTGTCCGCCCTCGTGCTCCCCGCCGCGACCGCCCGATACGACCGGCGGACGGTGCTGGCCGTCCTGGCGGGCCTGCTGGCCGCCGCCGACCTGGCCTCGGCCGCCGCGCCCAACCTGGAGGTGCTGCTGGTCGCGCGGATCCTGGTCGGCGTCGCGATCGGCGGGGTGTGGGCGATCGCCGGCGGGCTGGCGGTCCGGCTGGTGCCGGCCCGCTCGGTCGGCACCGCCACCTCGGTCATCTTCGGCGGGATCGCGGTGGCGTCGGTGGTGGGCGTCCCCGCCGGCACGCTCCTCGGCGACCTGGCCGGCTGGCGGGCCGCGTTCGCCGTAGCGGGGCTGTCCGCGGCCGCCGCCTGCGCGGCCCTGGCCGTGCTGCTGCCGCCGCTGCCCGGCACCGGCCCTGCGGGCCTGCGGCGGCTGCCGGGGCTCCTGCGCGTGCCCGCCGTGCGGGCCGGGCTGCTGGTCACGATGCTGCTCGTCACCGGGCACTTCGCGGCGTACACCTACGTGCGTCCCGTCCTGGAGCGGGTGTCGGGCGTGGACGCCGGCCTGATCAGCACCCTGCTGCTCGGCTACGGCATCGCGGGCGTCGCCGGGAACTTCGCCGCCGGGACGGCCTCAGCGCGCGACCCGCGCCGCACCCTGATCACGCTCACCGCGCTGCTCGCACCCGCCGCCCTCCTGATCCCCGTCGCAGGCCGGAACCCGCTCCCGGCAGTGGCGCTGCTGATGCTGTGGGGCATCGCCTACGGCGGCGTCTCGGTCACCCTGCAGAACTGGCTGCTGCGGGCCGCCCCCGACGCACCCGAACCCGTGTCGGCGCTGTTCGTCGCCGCGTTCAACATCGCCATCTCGCTGGGAGCGCTGACCGGCGGACGCGTCGCCGACACCGCGGGAGAGGAAGGCGTCATGTGGCTGGGCGGCGCGCTGGCCGCGCTCGCCCTGGCCACCGCGATGACACTCGGGCATCGCGGTGGCGGCGAGGTGCGGGCCCGCCCGGCGGAACCGGCCGACGGAGGTCAGCCGGTGCGGGAGACGACGTAGTCGCAGAGGTTGGTGAACGCCTCCCGGGCCGGGACGTCCGGGAGGGTGAGGAGCTCGGTGCGCGCGTCCTCGGCCCACCGGCGCAGGTCGGCGCGGGCGCGGTCCATCGCGGGGTGGGCGCGCAGGAGGGCGAGCGCCTCGGCGTGCAGCGCGTCGTCGGTGAGGTCCTGGACGAGCAGCTCGCGGAGGCGGGCGTCGTCCGGGCCGGAGCCGACGCCGGCGAGCACGTGGTGCATCGGCAGCGTGCGGATGCCCTCGCGGAGGTCGGTGCCGGGGGTCTTGCCCGACTCCTCGGTCTCGGAGTCGATGTCGAGGATGTCGTCGGACAGCTGGAACGCGATGCCGATCTTCTCGCAGGCGGAGGTGACCGTGTCGACGACGTGCGCCGGGGCGCCCGCCAGCAGCGCCCCGAACTGGCCGGAGACGGCGATGAGCGACGCGGTCTTGTCGGCGACGACCTGGAGGTAGTGCTTGAGGGGGTCGGCGTCCTCGCCCGGGCCGACCGTCTCCTGGATCTGGCCGCGGACGAGCCGCGCGAACGCGCGGGCCTGGATGCGGACCGCCTCCGGGCCGAGGTCGGCGAGCAGGTCGGACGCGCGGGCGAACAGGTAGTCGCCGGTGAGGATCGCGACGGTGTTCGTCCACCGCGAGTTGGCGGACTGCTGGCCGCGGCGGACGGTCGCCTCGTCCATCACGTCGTCGTGGTAGAGGGTGCCGAGGTGGGTCAGCTCGACGACGACGGCGGCGGGCACCACGCCGGCCGCGGCGGGGTCGCCGAAGTGGGAGGCGAGCAGTACCAGCATGGGCCGGAACCGCTTGCCGCCCGCCTCGACGAGGTGCTCGGAAGCCTCGGTGAGCAGCGGGTCCTCGCCGCGCACGCAGTCGAGCAGCAGGGCCTCGACGTCGGTCAGGCGCGCCTTGGCGTCGGACGCGAGCGCGGCGTCGATGGGAAGCCCGAACGGGCCGGTCCCCTTGACGGCCGGCCCGCCGGACTTCTCCGCGGATGGGTTGCTCACCCAGACTCCCTAACGGACGAACATGTGGGTCGTGGCCTGACCCGCGAGGTCCAGGACCGGCTGCGGGATCACGCCGAGTACCACAGTAGCCGTCACACCGAGCGCCACCGCTACCGCGGTCGCCGGCCCGGCCACCACGACCGGTCCCTCGGCGTCCGGCTCGCTGAAGAACATCACCACGATCACCCGGACGTAGAAGAACGCGGCGACCGCGGACGAGATGACCGCGACGATGACCAGCGGCGTCGCGCCCTCCTCGACGGCGGCCTTGAACACCGCGAACTTCCCGGTGAACCCGCTGGTGAGCGGGATGCCCGCGAACGCCAGCAGGAAGAAGGCGAACACGCCCGCGACCACCGGGGAGCGCTTGCCGAGCCCGGCCCACCGGGACAGGTGCCCGGCCTCGCCGCCCGCGTCCCGCACCATCGTGACGACGGCGAACGCGCCGACCGAGGTGAAGCCGTAGGCGAGCAGGTAGAACAGGGTGCTCGACAGGCCGTTCGCGGAGCTGGCGATCACGCCCATGAGCAGGAAGCCCGCGTGCGCGATGGACGAGTAGGCCAGCATCCGCTTGATGTCGGTCTGCGTGATCGCGATGATCGACCCGGCGACCATCGTGAGAATCGCCACACCCCACATGAGGGGCCGCCAGTCCCAGCGCAGCGTCTCGAACGCCACGTAGTAGACCCGCAGGATCCCGCCGAACGCGGCGACGACCGTCCCGGACGCCATCAGCGCCGTGATCGGGGTCGGGGCGCCCTGGTAGACGTCCGGCTTCCACATGTGGAACGGGACGCCGCCGAGCTTGAACAGCAGCCCGACCGACAGCAGCGCGGCGCCCGCGAGCAGCAGCGTCTCGTTGCCGGCGTCCTTGCCGATCTCGGCGGAGATGTCCGCCAGCCGCACCGACCCGGCGTACCCGTACAGCAGCGCCGCGCCGTACAGGAAGAACGCCGACGAGAACGCGCCGAGCAGGAAGTACTTGACCGCCGCCTCCTGGGAGAGGAGGCGCCGCCGGCGGGCGAGCCCGCACAGCAGGTACAGCGGCAGCGACATGACCTCCAGCGCCACGAACATCGTGAGCAGGTCGTTCGCCGCCGGGAACATGATCATGCCGCCGACGGCGAACATCATCAGCGGGTACACCTCGGTCTGGGTGACCCCCGCCTCGGCGGTCCGCTGCTCGGCCTCGCTGCCGGGCAGCGCGGACGCCTGCGCGGCGAAGTGCCCGCCGGTCGCGTGGCCGCCGCGCTCGGCGATCAGCAGCAGGCTGACCAGCCCCAGCAGCAGGATGGTGCCCTGGATGAACAGCGTCGGCCCGTCCACGCCGATCGCGCCCTCGGCCGCGACGTGGTGCGGGTTGTCGCGCCACGCGAGCGCGACCGTCCAGCCGAAACCGCCGGCGAGGCCGAGGAACGCGAGCGGAACCTGCACGTAGTAGCGCGCGTTGCGGCCGACGAACGCCTCGACGAGCACGCCCACGACGGCGGCGCCGAGGACCAGGAGCAGCGGGGCGATCTGCCCGTACTCGATGTGCGGCGCGGGGATGTCACCCCCTTGCGCGAGGACCGCGCTCACCTGGCTGGAGGTGCTCATGGACGGGCTCCGTTCTCGGCGACGTTACCGGTGATGTCCGGCGCCGGGTCGTGCTGGTCGACCCTGGCCAGCGTGTGGTCCACCGACGGGTTGATCACGTGCAGCACCGGCTGCGGGAAGAAGCCCATCGCCACGATGATCGCGATGATCGGGGCGATGACCCACTTCTCCCGGGCGGACAGGTCCTTCATGCCCTCCACCGCGGCCACCGGCTGGCCGCCCATGGTCCGCTGGTACATCCAGAGGATGTAGATGGCGGCGAGCACGATGGCGATGATGGAGGCGACGGCGGCCCACTGGTAGCGGCTGAACGTGCCGACCACGACCAGGAACTCCGACACGAACGGCGACAGGCCGGGCAGCGACAGCCCGGACAGGCCGGCGATCAGGAACGTCCCTGCGAGCACCGGGGCGACCTTCTGCACGCCGCCGAAGTCGGAGATCCGCGCCGACTTCCGCCGGACGATCAGGAACCCGACGATCAGGAACAGCGCGCCGGTGGAGAACCCGTGGTTCACCATGTAGAGCGCCGCGCCGGACTGGGCCTGCGACGTCATCGCGAAGATGCCGAGCACGATGAACCCGAAGTGGGAGATCGACGTGTAGGCGATCAGCCGCTTCATGTCGACCTGCCCGATCGCGAGGATCGCGCCGTAGATGATGCTGACGACCGCGAACACGAGCACCGCCGGCGTCGCCCACTTGGCCGCGCCGGGGAACAGCTCCAGGCAGAACCGGAGCATCCCGTAGGTGCCGACCTTGTCCAGCACGCCGACGATCAGCACCAGCGCCCCGGCCGGGGACTGCTGCGCCGCGTCCGGCAGCCAGGTGTGCACCGGCACCATCGGCGCCTTGATCGCGAACGCGACGAAGAAGCCGAGGAACAGCCACTTCGCCGTCGTCGGGTCGATGTTCATCTTCGACAGCTCGTCGAACATGAACGTGCCGTGGCCGAGGCCGCCGTCCGCGACGGACTTGGCCGACAGCGGGTACAGCCAGATGACCGCGACGAGCATCAGCAGCCCGCCGAACAGCGAGTACAGCAGGAACTTCACCGCGGCGTAGGAGCGCTGCGCGCCGCCGTAGGACCCGATGATGAAGTACACCGGGATCAGCATCGCCTCGAAGAAGACGTAGAAGAGGAACACGTCGGTCGCCGCGAAGACGCCGATCATGGCCGCTTCCAGCGACAGCAGCAGCGCGAAGTAGGTCTTCACCGACCGCTTCGCCGGCACGTCGGTGCCGCCGGAGCGGTCCGCCTCGTTCCAGGAGGCCAGCATGACCAGCGGGACGAGGATGACCGACAGCAGGATCAGCGTCAGCGCGACGCCGTCGACCCCGAGCGCCCAGTGGACCCCGAACTCCTTGATCCACCAGTACTTCTCTTCGAACTGGAAGCGCGCCCCGCCCGCGTCGAAGCCCGCCGCCATGACGCCGGTGAGCACCGCGACGAGGATGGAGACGCCGAGCGCGAACTGCTTGACCAGCGCCTCCCGCTGGCGCGGGATGGCGATGAGCAGCAGCGCGCCCACCAGTGGCAGTCCGATGAGGACGCTCAGCCAGGGAAAGTCGCTCATGAAACGTTCACCACCAGGAGCGCCGCGACCACGAGGGCCGCGCCGCCCAGCATCGAGAGTGCGTACGAACGGGCGAAGCCGGTCTGGACGCGGCGGAGCCGGCCCGAACTGCCGCCGACCCCGGCGGCCGTGCCGTTGACGAGGCCGTCGACGCCGCGCCCGTCGAACCAGACCGCGAGGCGGGTCAGCCACTGGCCGGGACGCATGAGCAGCGACTCGTTGATCGCGTCGCCGTACAGGTCCTTGCGGGCCGCGACGGTGACGAACGAGCCCTTGGGCGCCTCGCGCGGCACCTTGCGGGCGCCGTACTGCCGCCACGCGATCACGGCGCCGGCGATCATCAGGACGAAGACCGCGACGCCCGGGCCGGTGATGAACGCGAACTCGTGCTCGTGCTCGGGCGCCCCGACGACCGGCTCCAGGAAGTCGGCGAACCCGCCGAGGATCAGGAACCCGCCGGCGGCGACGGAGCCGACCGCGAGCAGCATCAGCGGGATCGTCATGACCTTCGGCGACTCGTGCGGGTGGACGTCGTCCGCCCAGCGCTTCTCGCCGAAGAACGTCATGAACATGACGCGCGACATGTAGTAGGCGGTGACGGCCGCGCCGACCACCGCGCAGGTGCCGAGGATCGCCCCGGACGTGCCGCCCTTGTTGAACGCGGCCTCGATGATCGCGTCCTTGGTGAACCAGCCGGACAGGAACGGGAACCCGATGATCGCGAGGTACCCGAGCCCGAACGTCACCGCGGTGGCCATCATGACGCCGCGCAGCGCGCCGTAGTGGCGCATGTTCACGTCGTCCTTCATGCCGTGCATGACGGAGCCGGCGCCGAGGAACAGGCCCGCCTTGAAGAAGCCGTGCGCGATGAGGTGCGCGATGGCGAAGACGTACCCGGCCTTGCCGAGCCCGGCGGCCAGCGTCATGTAGCCGATCTGCGACATCGTCGACCCGGCGAGGGCCTTCTTGATGTCGTCCTTCGCGCAACCGATGATCGCACCGGCGAGCAGCGTGGCCGCGCCGACGATCGTCACGACGAGCTGCGCGGTCTCCGACATCTCGAAGATCGGCCCGGACCGGACGATCAGGTAGACGCCCGCCGTCACCATCGTGGCGGCGTGGATGAGCGCCGACACCGGGGTCGGGCCCTCCATGGCGTCCAGCAGCCAGGACTGCAGCGGCAGCTGCGCCGACTTGCCGCACGCGCCGAGCAGCAGGAGCAGCCCGATCGCGGTGGCGGTGCCGGAGCCCAGCTGGTTCGCGAGGCCGGCGTGCTCGGGGCCGAGCCCGAGGATCGGCCCGTAGTCGATGGTGCCGAACGTCGCGAACATCAGCGCGATCGCGATGATCAGCCCCATGTCGCCGACGCGGTTGACGACGAACGCCTTCTTCGCCGCGGTCGCCGCGGTCGGCTTGTGCTGCCAGAACCCGATCAGCAGGTAGGACGCGAGACCCACGCCCTCCCAGCCGAGGAACATGACCAGGTAGTTGTTGCCCAGCACCAGCAGCAGCATCGCCGCGACGAACAGGTTCAGGTACGCGAAGAACTTGCGGCGGTGGGGGTCCTCGGCCATGTAGCCGATGGAGTAGATGTGGATGAGCGAGCCCACCCCGGTGATCAGCAGGACGAAGCTGATGGACAGCGGGTCCACCAGCAGGTCCATGCCGACCTTGAACGAGCCCACGTCGATGAAGTCCCACAGGTGCAGGGTGCGGCGCCGCTCCGCGGCGTCGTACCCGAGCATCTGGGCGAACATCGCGACGCCCACCGCGAACGACGCGACCGACATGGTGACGCCGAGCAGGTGGCCCCACTTGTCGGTGCGCCTCCCCCCGAGCAGGAGGATCGCGGCGCCCGCGAGCGGGAGCGCGATGAGAAGCCAGGACGCGGCCTGGATGCCTTCCGCTTGCATTCCCGACCTCTCAGTACTTCAGCAGGTTCGCGTCGTCGACCGACGAGGACCTGCGGGTCCGGAAGATGGTCATGATGATCGCGAGGCCCACCACGACCTCCGCGGCGGCCACCACCATCACGAAGAACGCGATGATCTGGCCGTCGAGGTTGCCGTGCATGCGGGAGAACGAGACGAACGCCAGGTTCGTCGCGTTCAGCATGAGCTCGATGCACATGAACACCACGAGCGCGTTGCGCCGCACGAGGACGCCGAGCGCTCCGATGGTGAACAGGATCGCCGAGAGAGCCAGGTAGTGCCCCGGACTCATTGACCAGCCTCGCCTTCACTCGCGCCGCCGCCCGCGGCCGGCGTCCCCGACTTGACGGAGCGCTCCTCGGCGTCGGCCTCGGCGGCCTCGGCGGTGACCGCCCTGACCTCCGCCACGTCCCGCTCCATCGCCTCCTCCTCGGTGCCGCCGTGCAGGTCGGCGTGCCGCGCGGCGGTGTCGGTGCGGGCCGCGATGACCGGGTTGACCGACAGCTCCGACGGCGTCCCGTCCGGGAGCAGCGCCGGCATGTCGACGGCGTTGTGCCGGGCGTAGGTGCCGGGGCCCGGCAGCGGGCCCGGGTGGTCGCCGCTGAGGAAGCGGCCCTTGGACAGGTCCTTCTGGGTCGGCTTCGGCTCGGTGCGCTCCCGGTGCGCCAGCACCATCGCGCCCAGCGCCGCGGTGATCAGCAGGGCGCTGGTCGCCTCGAACGCGAACACGTACTTGGAGAACAGCAGCCGGGCCAGGCCGACGACGTTGCCCTCGGCGTTGGCCTGGTTCAGGCCCGCCGAGTCGCCGAGCGCCGCGTTGCCGAGGCCCGCGGTCAGCAGGGCGATGAACCCGATCGCGGCGATCACGCCCCAGAAGCGCTGGCCCCGGATCGTCTCCACCAGCGAATCGGTGGAGCTGACCCCGACGACCATCATCACGAACAGGAACAGCATCAGCACCGCGCCGGTGTAGACGATCACCTGGACGAAGGCCAGGAACGGCGCGTTCTGGATCGCGTACAGCGCGGCGAGGCTGAGCATCACGGTCGCCAGCAGCAGCGCCGAGTGCACCGCCTTCCGCACGAAGATCATGCCGAGCGCGCCGGCGACCGACACCACGGCGAGCAGCCAGAAGAAGAACGGCTCGCCCGACTGCTTGTCGGCGACCTCGGCGGCGAGGACGTGCGCGGCGCTCATCTGCCCTCACCGCCCTCGGCCGGCCCGGCCGGCGACTCGTCGGACTGGAGGCCGAGGCGGTAGTAGTCCTCCTCGGTGTCGCCGAGCCGCATGGCGTGCGGCGGCGTCTCCATGCCCTCGCGCAGCGGCGCGAGCAGCATGTCCTTGGTGTAGATCAGGCTCTCCCGGCTGTCGTCGGCGAGCTCGTACTCGTTGGTCATCGTGAGCGCCCGGGTGGGGCACGCCTCGATGCACAGCCCGCAGAGGATGCAGCGCAGGTAGTTGATCTGGTACGTGCGGCCGTACCGCTCACCGGGCGAGTACCGCTCGTCCTCGGTGTTGTCGGCGCCCTCGACGAAGATCGCGTCCGCCGGGCAGGCCCACGCGCACAGCTCGCAGCCGATGCACTTCTCCAGCCCGTCCGGCCACCGGTTCAGCTGGTGCCGCCCGTGGAAGCGCGGGGCGGTCGGCTTCTTCACCTCGGGGTACTGAACGGTCTCGCTCTTCATGAACATCTGGTGGAACGAGACCCCGAACCCCTTGACCGGGTTCAGGAAATCAGTGAGTCCCACTGGTGACCTCCTCAGGAGGGGTTTCGATCGTGGCGGGCCGGACCGGCTCGCGGGCGCGGCCGTGGTAGTGGGGCGCGTCCAGCGGCGGCACCGGGAACCCGCCCGCGGCCGGGTCGGGGCGCGGCCCCTCCGCCGCGCCGGGGACGATCTCCTTGCCGTCCTCGCCGCCGCGGACCATCTCCCAGATCACCGTCGCCACCAGCACGACCGCGGCGGCGATCGCGGTGCCGATCGCGATCTGCTGCATGTCGTAGCCCTCGTTCTTGAAGGCGCGGATCGCGGCGACCAGCAGGATCCAGCCGAGCGAGACGGGGATCAGCACCTTCCAGCCGAGCTTCATCAGCTGGTCGTAGCGGACCCGCGGCAGCGTGCCGCGCAGCCAGATGAAGAAGAAGATGAACAGGAAGATCTTGATCAGGAACCACAGCACCGGCCACCAGCCGGAGTTGGCCCCGGCCCACACCGTGGAGATCGGCGCGGGCGCGCGCCAGCCGCCGAGGAACATCGTGGTGGCGAGCGCCGACAGCGTCGTGAGGTTGATGTACTCCGCGAGGAAGAACATCGCGAACTTCAGCGACGAGTACTCGGTGTGGAAGCCGCCGACGATCTCGCCCTCGCCCTCGGGGAGGTCGAACGGGATGCGGTTCGACTCGCCCATCATCGTGATCACGTAGATGATGAAGGACGGCGCCAGCAGCAGCACGAACCACTTGTCCTGCTGCGCCGCGACGATCTCCGAGGTGGACATCGACCCGGCGAACATGAACACCGCGACGAACGACAGCCCCATCGCGATCTCGTAGGAGATCATCTGCGCGGACGAGCGGAGCCCGCCGAGCAGCGAGTACGGGGACATCGACGACCAGCCGGCCAGCACCACGCCGTAGATCCCCATCGACGACATCGCGAGGACCAGCAGGACCGCGACCGGGAGGTCGGTGCCCTGCAGCGCCGTCTGGTGGCCGAAGATCGACACCGTCGGGCCGAACGGGATGATGATGAACGAGATGAAGGCCGGCACCGCCGCCATCACCGGCGCCAGGATGAACACCACCTTGTCCACCTGGCGGGGGACGATGTCCTCCTTCAGCGCCAGCTTGACGCCGTCGGCGAGGCCCTGCAGCAGGCCGAAGGGCCCGGCGCGGTTCGGGCCGACGCGCAGCTGCATCCGGCCGATGACGCGCCGCTCGATCCACATCGTCAGCAGCACGGTCACCACGAGGAACGCGAAGATGACCAGGACCTTGCCGCCGATCAGCCACCACGGGTCGTGCCCGAAGTCCTGCAGCGGCGGCTGGGCGGCCGGCGCCGCGGCGAGCGGGCTCATTCGCCACCTCCCACGTTCCGCGCGGTGCTCGCGAGCACCCCGCTCGCGATCTTGACGACGCCGCCCGCGGCGGCGCCCAGATCCCGGTAGAGGGCGCAGCCGGCCGAGTTCGTCGGCAGCCACACCACCCGGTCGGGCATGTCCGGGGTGATCTCCAGCGGCAGCGTCACCTCGCCGCGCGCCGCCGACACCGTCACCGCGCCGGTCGCGCCGATCTCGGCGGCGGTCGCGGGCGACAGCCGGGCGACGGCCGCCTTGGCGGTGCCCGCGAGGAACGGCTCCCCGTCCTGCAGGCGGCCCCGGTCCAGCAGCAGCCGCCACGTCGCGAGCAGCGCCTCGCCCTGCTCGGGGTGCGGCGGCAGCTCCTGCGCCACGTTCGGCGCGTCCGGACGCTCGCCGCGGTACGCGCCGAGGCCGGTCAGCTCGCGGCGCGCCGCCTCCGGGCCGGGCAGGCCCAGATGGACGTCCATCTCGTCGGCGAGCGCGTCCAGCACCCGCAGGTCGGACATCCGCCCGGCCTGCTTCAGCACGATGTCGAACGGGCGGCCGCGGCCCTCCCAGTCGACGAACGTGCCGGCCTTCTCCGCGACGGCCGCGACCGGCAGCACCACGTCGGCGCGGTCGGTGACCGCGCTCGGCCGCTGCTCCAGGCTCACCACGAACGGGGTCGCGTCGAGCGCCCGGAGCATCGCGTCCGGGTCGGGCAGGTCGTAGGGGTCGACGCCGCCGACGAGCAGCGCGCCCCGGCGGCCCTGCGCCGCCGCGGCGATGATGCCGGCGGTGTCCTCACCGGGGTCGGCGGGCAGTTCCGCGACGCCCCAGGTGCGGGCGACCTCGGCGCGCGCGGCCGGGTCGGCGACGGGGCGGCCGATCGGCAGCAGCCCGGGCAGCGCCCCGGCCTCCACCGCGCCGCGCTCCCCGGCCCGGCGCGGCACCCACGCGAGCTTCGCGCCGGTCACCTGCGCCACCCGGACCGCCGAGGTCAGCGCGCCCGGGCTGGCGGCGAGCCGCTCGCCGACCAGGATCACCGCGCCCGGCGTCTCCAGCAGCGTCCGGACGTCGGAGCGGGCGTCGTCCCCGATGAGGGAGCCGAGGGTCTCGGCCTCCGCGCCGGGCGCCGTCGGCAGCAGCGTCCCGCCGACCTTGCCCAGCCCGCGGGTCGCGAACGGGGCGGCGGCGTACACCTTCAGCCGGTTCTTGCGGTACGCCTTGCGGAGCCGCAGGAACACGATCGGCGACTCCTCCTCCGGCTCGAACCCGGCGAGGAGGACGGCGGGCGCCTTCTCCAGGTCGGCGTAGGACACCTCGATGGAGCGTCCCGCGACCGACGAGGCGAGGAACCGCGACTCCTCGTCCGACAGCGGCCGGGCCCGGAAGTCGACGTCGTTGGTGCCGAGCGCGACCCGGGCGAACTTGGCGTAGGCGTAGGCGTCCTCAAGGGTGACGCGGCCGCCGGCCAGCACGCCGGCCGAGCCGTGCGCCGCCGCGAGGCCGCGCGCCGCGACCGTCAGCGCCTCCGGCCACGACGCCGGCTCCAGCACCCCGTCCTCGTTCCGGACGAGCGGCGTGGTGAGCCGGTCGGGCTGCGTGGTGTAGGTGAACGCCCAGCGGCCCTTGTCGCAGTTCCACTCCTCGTTGACCTGCGGCTCGTCGCCGGCCAGCCGGCGGGTGACCTTCCCGCGCCGGTGGTCGGTGCGCAGCCCGCAGCCGGACGCGCAGTGCTCGCAGACGCTCGGCTGCGACACGAGGTCGAACGGCCGGGACCGGAACCGGTACGCGGTGCCGGTGAGCGCTCCCACCGGGCAGATCTGCACGGTGTTGCCGGAGAAGTAGGAGTGGAACGGCCGGTCGTCGGCGACCGCGACCCGCTCCTTGGCGCCCCGCTCGAACAGGTCGATGAACGGGTCGCCGGCGATCTGCTCGGAGAACCGGGTGCAGCGGGTGCACTGGATGCACCGCTCCCGGTCCAGCAGCACCTGGCTGGACAGCGGGATCGGCTTCGGCCAGGTGCGCTTGGTCTCCTGGAACCTGGTCTCGCCGCGCCCGTTCGACATCGCCTGGTTCTGCAGCGGGCACTCGCCGCCCTTGTCGCAGACCGGGCAGTCCAGCGGGTGGTTGATGAGCAGGAACTCCATGATGCCGTGCTGGGCCTTGTCGGCCACCGGCGAGGTGAGCTGGGTCTTGACGACCATGCCCGGCATCACCGCGGTGGTGCAGGACGCCTGCGGCTTCGGCATCCCGCGGCCGTTGCCGGCGTCCGGGATCTCCACCAGGCACTGCCGGCACGCCCCGATCGGGTCGAGCAGCGGGTGCTCGCAGAACCGGGGGATCTGGATGCCGAGCAGCTCGGCGGCCCGGATGATCAGCGTGCCCTTCGGCACCTCGATCTCGAAGCCGTCGATGGTGCAGGAGACCATCTCGACCTTCTCCACCGCCGACTTGTCGTCGGTGACGGTCACTTGGCACCTCCCCAGAGGGTGGACTTGGCCGGGTCGAACGGGCAGCCGCCCTGCTCGAAGTGCTGGAGGTACTCGTCCCGGAACAGCTTGATCGACGACACGACCGGGCTGGTCGCGCCGTCGCCGAGGGCGCAGAACGCGCGGCCGAGGATGTTGTCGGAGATGTCCAGCAGGGTCTCCAGGTCCTCCTCGGTGCCGTCGCCCGCCTCGAGCCGCTTGAGCATCAGCTTGTACCAGTAGGTGCCCTCACGGCACGGCGTGCACTTGCCGCACGACTCGTGCGCGTAGAACTCCGACCAGCGCAGCACCGCCCGGACGACGCAGGTCGTCTCGTCGAAGATCTGCAGCGCCCGGGTGCCGAGCATCGACCCGGCGGCGCCGACGGACTCGAAGTCCAGCGGCACGTCCAGGTGCTCGTCGGTGAAGATCGGCGTGGACGACCCGCCGGGCGTCCAGAACTTCAGCCGGTGGCCCTCCCGGATGCCGCCCGCCATGTCGAGCAGCTCCCGCAGCGTGATGCCGAGCGGCGCCTCGTACTGGCCGGGCCGGGTGACGTGCCCGGACAGCGAGAAGATCCCGAAGCCCTGCGACTTCTCGGTGCCCATCGAGGCGAACCATTCCGGCCCGTTCTCGACGATCGAGGGAACCGAGGAGATCGACTCGACGTTGTTGATGACAGTCGGGCCGCCGTACAGGCCCGCGACCGCGGGGAAGGGAGGCTTCAGCCTGGGCTGGCCGCGGAACCCCTCGAGGGAGTCGAGCAGCGCCGTCTCCTCGCCGCAGATGTAGGCGCCGGCGCCGCTGTGCACGACCACGTCGAGGTCGTAGCCGGAGCCGAGGATGTCCTTGCCGATGTAGCCGGCCTCGTACGCCTCCGCCACCGCCTGCTGGAGGCGGCGGATGACGTGCAGGACCTCGCCGCGCACGTAGATGAACGCGTGGCTCGACTTGATCGCGTACGCGCTGATGATGACGCCCTCGACGAGGACGTGCGGGTTCGCCATCATCAGCGGGATGTCCTTGCACGTGCCCGGCTCGGACTCGTCGGCGTTGACGACGAGGTAGCGCGGGTTCGGGCTGGACGGCGGCAGGAAGCCCCACTTCATCCCGGTGGGGAACCCGGCGCCGCCGCGGCCGCGGAGCCCGGAGTCCTTGACCGCCTGGACGATCTCGTCGGGCTCCATCCGCAGCGCCTTGCGCAGCGCCGCGTAGCCGCCGTCGCGCTCGTAGCCCGCCCGGGTGAAGGAGTCGGCGCGGTCCCAGTTCTTCGTGAGGACGGGGGTCAGCGTGGTCACTTGTTCCGTCCCTCCTGGCTGCCGGGCTTGGCCTCGCCCGGAATCGGCTTGCCGGGCTCGTGCGGCGGCTCGGCGATCTGCTCGGGCTTGACCGGCTCGTCCGGGCGCTCGCGGCCCGTGTCGGCGGACGGCGCCGCCCACCCGCGCTCGTGCGCGAGCTTCAGGCCGACCAGCGACTCCGGCCCGGCCTGGACGCCCTCGCCGGCGAGTCCGTCGGGGAACCCGGCGAGGACGCGGGACGCCTCCCGCCAGGTGGCCAGGCGGTTCGGCCCGCGCGAGGGGAGCACGTCCTTGCCCAGCCGCAGGTCGTCGACGAGCTGCTTGGCCTTCGCGGGAGTCATGTTGTCGAAGAACTCCCAGTTGACCATCACCACGGGGGCGAAGTCGCAGGCCGCGTTGCACTCGACCCGCTCCAGGCTGATCTTGCCGTCCGGGGTGGCCTCGTCGTGGCCGACGCCGGTGTGCTCGCTCAGCTCGTCCCAGATCTGGTCGCCGCCCATGATCGCGCACAGCGTGTTGGTGCAGACGCCGACGTGGTAGTCGCCGACCGGCTCCTGCTTGTACTGCGTGTAGAACGTGACGACGCCCATCACCTGCGCGGGCGTGATGCCGAGCATCTCGGCGCAGAACTCCACGCCGTGCTGGGTGACGTGGCCGTCGACCGACTGCACCAGGTGCAGCATCGGCAGGAGCGCCGACCGCGGCCGGGGGTACCGGCCCATGATCTCCTTGGCGTCCCGCTCCAGCCGCTCGCGCACCTCGGGTTCGTACGTCATCGGTCCACTCCCCCCATGACCGGGTCGATGCTGGCCACGGCCGCGATGATGTCGGCGACCATGCCGCCCTCGCTCATCGCCGGGGTGGCCTGCAGGTTGACGAAGGACGGCTCGCGGAAGTGGACCCGGTACGGGCGGGTGCCGCCGTCGCTGACCACGTGCGCGCCGAGCTCGCCGCGGGGCGACTCGATCGGCGCGTACGCCTGGCCCGCCGGGACCCGGAAGCCCTCGGTGACCAGCTTGAAGTGGTGGATCAGCGCCTCCATCGAGGTGCCCATGATGTGCGCGATGTGCCGGGGCGAGTTGCCCATGCCGTCGGCGCCGATCGCGAGCTGCGCGGGCCAGCCGATCTTCTTGTCCTCGATCATGACCGGGCCCTTGACCGACTGCAGCCGGTCCAGGCACTGCTCGACGATCCGCAGCGACTGCTCCATCTCGTCCATCCGGACGAGGTAGCGGCCGTACACGTCGCAGGTGTCCTGCGTCGGGACGTCGAAGTCGTAGGTCTCGTAGCCGCAGTAGGGCTGCGACTTGCGCAGGTCCCACGGCAGGCCGGTGGAGCGCAGCACGGGGCCGGTGATGCCGAGCGCCATGCAGCCGGTCAGGTCCAGGTACGCGATGTTCTGCGTGCGGGCCTTGAAGACCGGGTTGTCGTCCATCAGCTTGCGCAGCGCCTGGATCCGCTTCGGCATCCGGTCCAGGTAGTCGCGGATCTTGCTGGTGGCGCCGCTCGGGAGGTCCTGCGCGACGCCGCCGGGGCGGATGTAGGCGTGGTTCATCCGCAGGCCGGTGATCTCCTCGAACAGGTCGAGGGTGTACTCGCGCTCGATGAACCCGTTCAGCATGACGGTCGTCGCGCCGAGCTCCAGCCCGAACGTGGCGATCGCGACCAGGTGCGAGGAGATCCGGTTCAGCTCCATCATCATCACGCGGATGATCTGGGCCCGCTCCGGGATCTTGTCCTCGATGCCGAGCAGCCGCTCCACGCTGAGGCAGTACGCCGCCTCGTTGAACAGCGGGGCGAGGTAGTCCATCCGGGTGCAGAACGTGGTGCCCTGCGTCCAGGTGCGGAACTCCATGTTCTTCTCGATGCCGGTGTGCAGGTAGCCGATGCCCACCCGGGCCTCGTTCACCGTCTCACCGTCGAGCGTGAGGATCAGCCGGAGCACGCCGTGCGTGGACGGGTGCTGCGGCCCCATGTTGATGACGAGCCGCTCGTCGCCCGCCTCCTCGGCGGCGGACACGACCTTGTCCCAGTCCTGCCCGTTGACGTCGAAGACCTTGCCCTCGGCCGCCTCCTCGGCGGCGTAGGCGTCGTACTCGGTGTACTTCGTCGAACTCATACGTACGACCGCCTTTCGTCCGGCGGCGGGATCTCCGCTCCTCGGTACTCGACGGGGATGCCGCCCAGGGGGTAGTCCTTGCGCTGCGGGTGCCCCACCCAGTCGTCGGGCATCTCGATGCGCGTCAGCGCCGGGTGGCCGTCGAAGACGATCCCGAAGAAGTCGTAGGTCTCGCGCTCGTGCCAGTCGCTCGTCGGGTAGACCGGGACGAGCGAGGGGATGTGCGGGTCGGCGTCGGGGCAGCTCGCCTCCAGCCGGACCCGCCGGTTGTGCGTGATCGACAGCAGGTGCACGACCGCGTGCAGCTCGGCGCCCTCGTCCTTCGGGTAGTGCACGCCGGACACGCCCGAGCACAGCTCGAAGCGCAGCGACGGCTCGTCCCGCATGGTCGTGGCGACCGTGCGCAGGTGCTCGCGCTTGACGTGGAAGGTCAGCTCGCCGCGGTGCACGACGACCCGCTCGATCGCGTCGCCGAAGTCGGGCCCTGTCTTCTCCGGGGACGACCCCGGACCCCGCAGAGCCCGCTCCAGCTCGTCGGCGATGTCGTCGAACTCGCCGCGCTCGGCCGCGCCGCCGGGCCCGCCGTAGGGGCGCGGCGCCGACACCTTCGGGCTCTGCCGGACGACCAGCCCGCCGTAGCCGGAGGTGTCGCCGGTGGTCTTCGCGCCGAACATGCCCTTGCGGGCGATCGGCTGCTCCCGGCGCTCCTCCTCGGTCTGCGCGGGAAGCTGGTCGGCGGCCTGCTCGGCCTTCTGCTCGGGGTGCTCGGAACTCATCTAGGCCCCCTGACCCAGGAGCGGGAGCTGGCGGCGCTTGGCCTCTTCCAGCTCGGCGATCTGCTTCTGCCGCTGCGGCCCGAGCTTGGTGTTCTGGATCTTGTCGTGCAGCTTCAGGATCGCGTCCAGCAGCATCTCCGGCCGCGGCGGGCAGCCCGGCAGGTAGATGTCGACCGGGACGATGTGGTCCACGCCCTGCACGATCGCGTAGTTGTTGAACATGCCGCCCGACGAGGCGCACACGCCCATCGCGATGACCCACTTGGGCTCGGTCATCTGGTCGTAGATCTGCCGCAGCACCGGCGCCATCTTCTGGCTCACCCGGCCCGCGACGATCATCAGGTCGGCCTGCCGCGGCGTCGCCGAGGCACGCTCCATCCCCCACCGGGAGAAGTCGTGCCGGGGGTCCCCGGTCGCCATCATCTCGATCGCGCAGCACGCGAGGCCGAACGTCGCCGGCCACACCGAGCTCTTGCGCGCCCATCCCGCGACCTGCTCGACCGTGGTCAGCAGGAACCCGCTCGGGAGTTTCTCCTCTAGACCCATGTCAGTCCCACTCCAGACCGCCGCGCCGCCAGATGTAGGCGTACGCCACGAGCACGGTGACGATGAAAAGGACCATCTCGACAAGGCCGAAGAGCCCCATCCGGTCGAACGCGACCGCCCAGGGGTAAAGGAAGATGATCTCAATGTCGAAGACGATGAACAGCATCGCCGTCAGGTAGTACTTGATCGGAAAACGCCCGCCGCCGACCGGCTGCGGAGTCGGCTCGATGCCGCACTCGTAGGCGTCCAGCCGGGCGCGGTTCCACCGCTTCGGCCCGGTGAACGCGGCCATCAGCACCGAGCCCGCCGCGAAGGCGAAGGCGAGCACCCCGAGCACGATGATCGGAATATAGAGATCCATGCCTCTACGACCTCTCCTCGGGACGTACGACGTTGTACGGGACGGGCCGCCGGCGACCCGCCACCCTAACCAAGGTGATCAATAGCGCTCCCCTCAGGGGCTCGGGTACTGCACTGTAGTCCGCTCACCTGCGGAAGCTTCAATTCGATCAGCTCGATCAGGAGCGTCGTACGGGGTTCGCTCATGCCGCCGGCGCCACCTTCTGCATCGCGTTGATGACCCGGTCCATCGCGTCCCCGCCCTTGGGGTCGGTCAGGTTGGCCAGGAGCTTGAGCGTGAAGCGCATCAGCGTCGGGTGCGGCAGGCCGTGCGAGGTCAGGAACTTCATGACGCGCGGGTCGCCGATCGCCTGCACGAAGACGCGCGCGAGGGTGAAGTAGCCGCCGTGCTCGTCCTTCAGGATGCGCGGGTACTCGTAGAGGGTCCGCTCGCGCTGCGCCGGGGTGCGGCGGGCGAGCGCCTGCACCATGATGTCGGCGGCCAGCCGGCCGGACTCCAGCGCGTAGTCGATGCCCTCGCCGTTGAACGGGTTGATCATGCCGCCGGCGTCGCCGACGAGCAGCATGCCCCGGGTGTAGTGCGGCTGCCGGTTGAAGCCCATCGGCAGCGCCGCGCCGCGGATCTTGGAGGTGGCGTGCTCCTCGTCGAACTGCCAGTCCTCGGGCATCTGCGCGCACCAGCGCTTCAGCATGCCCCGGTAGTCGACGTTCTGGAACGCCTTGCTGGTGTTGAGGAGGCCGAGGCCGACGTTGGACGTGCCGTCGCCGACGCCGAACACCCAGCCGTAGCCGGGCAGGAGTCGCTCGCCGTCCCACAGTTCGAGCCACGCCTCCATGAAGTCGTCGTCGTGGCGCGGCGACTGGAAGTAGCGGCGGACCGCGACGCCCATCGGCCGGTCCTCGCGACGCCGCAGCCCCATGGCGAGCGACAGCCGGGTGGAGTTGCCGTCGGCGGCGACGACGAGCGGCGCGCGGAACTCCGTCTCCTCGCCGTCGAGGACGGCGGTGACGCCGATGATGCGGTCGGTGCGCTCGTCCAGGATGGGACCGGTCACGTTGCAGCCCTGCAGCAGCCGCGCGCCGGCCTTCGCGGCGTGCTCGGCGAGCAGCTGGTCGAGGTCGGTGCGCTTGCGGACGAGCCCGAAGTCGGGGAAGGACGCGAGCTCCGGCCAGGGCAGCTCGACCTTGACGCCGCCGCCGTAGATGCGCAGCCCCCGGTTGCGCCCCCAGCCCGGGTCGTTGATGTCGACGCCCATGCCGATGAGGGCGCGGACGGCGCGGGGGGTGAGCCCGTCACCGCAGATCTTGTCCCGCGGGAAGACGGCCTTCTCCAGCAGGTACACGTCCAGGCCGGCCTGCGCCAACCAGTAGGCGGTCGACGATCCGGCGGGGCCTGCCCCGACGACGATCACGTCCGCGTGTCGGGTGGAGTCGGTCACGGCGTTCCTCTTCAGCTCGTTCGCTTGTGAAGCACTTCACAAGGATCCGACAGGGGAGTCTATTCCTTTATCACGACTGGTGGGTACTTCTGGGTCGGTCTGACTTTGGACCGGTCCGAACCGCCCGCCGCCGCGATCAGCCGGGATTGACCGCGTGGTGCATCGCGGCCACCCCGAACGTGAGGTCGCGCCACCGCACCGCGTCCCAGCCGGCGTCCTGGACGAGCCGCGCCAGCCCCGCCTGGTCGGGCCAGGCGAGCGTCGACTCGGCGAGGTAGCGGTAGGAGTCGGGATTGGAGCTGACCCGCGCCAGCAGCGGCAGCCCGTACTTCAGGTGCGCCTTGTGCCCGAGCGCCAGCAGCGCGTTCGGGGGGTGGCTCACCTCGCACACCAGCAGCCGCCCGCCCGGCCGCGCGACCCGGCGCAGCTCGCGCAGCGCCTTCACGGTGTCGGCGACGTTGCGCAGCCCGAAGGAGATCGTGACGGCGTCGAACGAGCCGTCCGCGAACGGCAGCGACAGCGCGTCGCCGGCCACGAAGCGCAGCCCCCGCACGCCCTCCTGCCGGCGCACCCCGACGCGCAGCATCCCGAGGGAGAAGTCGCATGCCACCGTGTCGGCGCCCGCCTCCGCGAACGGCACCGAGGACGTGCCCGTCCCCGCCGCGAGGTCGAGGATCCGCTCGCCCGGCCGCGCGTCCAGCGCCCGCACGACCTCCCGCCGCCACCGCCGGTCCTGCCCGCCGGTCATCAGCGTGTTCAGCAGGTCGTACCGCTCGGCGGTGCCGTCGAACATCGCCGCCACGTCGGCCGGCTGCTTGTCAAGAGAGGCGCGGGTCATGCCTCCAGCCTAGAGACTGCCCGGACCCGTGCGCGCCCGTGGTCCCCCTTGGTTCCCTACGGGCGCGACGGCCCGGCGGAAGCCGTCACGCGTCTTCCTTGGTGAGGGACTTCTCGTACTTCTTCCGTCCGCTGCGGACGCCGCGGGTGACGGCGGCGGACACGCGGTCGCGCTGCGCGGACAGCAGTACGTAGCTGACGATGCCGCTGATCAGCAGGGCCAGCAGCAGGAGCAGGAAGCCGCGGGCGCCGAAGAGCGCCAGCACACCCGCGGTCGCCGCGAAGATCGCGGCCCGCGCGATGGTGTAGAGGATGACGGAGCGCATGACCCTTCGAGGTTAACCCCGGTCCCGCGCGCTCCGTCCCCGGGGTCACCTCAGGACGTCCAGGAGCAGCGCCGGGTCGACGTTGCCGCCGGACAGGACGGAGACGTAGGTGCGCCCCTCGGGCAGTTCGGCGCGGCGGTCCAGGTAGGCGGCGGTGGCGACGGCGCCGCCCGGCTCGGCGATCAGGCGGGCCTCGCGGGCCAGCCGGCGCATCGCGCGGCGGATCTCGTCCTCGGTCACGGTGACGATGCCGTCCACGTGGGCGCGCAGGTGGGCGAACGGCAGGTCGCCGACCCGCTGGACGCGCAGCGCGTCGGCGAGGGTGCGGCCGGTCTTCTCGGCGTCCCAGGTGACGGGTCGTCCCGCGGCCAGGGAGTCGCGGGCGTCGGCGGCCAGTTCGGGCTCGACGCCGATCACCTTCGCCTCGGGCCGCAGCGCCTTCACCGCGGCGGCGACGCCGGCGATGAGGCCGCCGCCGCTGATCGGGACGAGCACGACGTCGACGTCCGGGCGGTCCTTGACGATCTCCAGCCCGACCGTGCCCTGCCCGGCGATGACCCGCGCGTCGTCGTAGGACGGGATCAGCGTGAAGCCGTGCGCGGCGGCGAGCTTGCCGGCGGTCTCGGCGCGGGCCTGCCCGGTCGGCTCGACGTAGACGACCTCGGCGCCGAGCGCGATGCACCGCTCGACCTTCACGCCGGGGGTGGTGTGCGGCATGACCAGGACGGCCTTGATGCCGAGGGCGCGGGCGGCGTAGGCGACGGCCTGCGCGTGGTTGCCGCTGGAGTGCGTCACGACCCCGGCCGCGCGCTGCTCCTCGGGGAGCGCGGAGATGGCGGCGTAGGCGCCGCGCACCTTGAAGGCGCCGATCGGCTGCAGCGACTCGGCCTTCACCAGCAGCTCCGGCTCGCCGGCGGCGGGGGCGGGGTCGCGGGGGAACGGGACGAGCGGGGTCCGGACGGCGACGCCCGCGACGCGCTCGGCGGCCCGCTCGATCTCCGGCAGCGAAACAAGATCGGACATGGTCTCGAAGACTACTTCGCGCGCCGCGCCGCAGGCGCGCCGCAGCCCGTTTCCCCCGTGACTTGGCAGGTCAAATGGGGTCAGTGCGGGAGCGGTGGCCACAGTGCCGAATACCGAGCGCGATCGCTCCTGCTCGGGAAACTACGGTCGGTGATCTTTTCCGAAAACAAGGGAGAAATCGGTCTTGACCCGCCACACTGTAAACAGTCCACCCGCGCCGAGAGCGGGACAAAGGGGGAGAGAAAACGTGGAGAGCACGAGCGAGCGCCTGCTGACCCCAGGGGAGGTCGCCGCCCTCTTCCGGGTCGACCCGAAGACGGTCACCCGGTGGGCCGCCGCGGGCCGGATCAGCAGCATCCGCACTCCGGGGGGCCACCGGCGCTTCCGCGAGTCCGAGGTGCACGCGCTGCTGCGCGGCGAGGAGCCCGTCGCCGAGCACTCGGCCCGCTGACGAGGCTCTGGCCGCCCGGACCGCCGCGCCCTCGACGGTCCCAACCAGCCGGGCGGCCGGGGCATCGCACCGCCCCGGGGACGCCCCGCGCTCCCCGCGCCCTCCGGCGCTCAGTCCTCCGCGTCCCCCTTCCACTCCTCGAACCGGCGGAGCAGGTCCGCGTCCTCGTCCCGCCAGCGGCGCCGCCGGTCCTCCAGTTCCTCCTCGGTGAGCGACTCGCGGAGCAGCCGGTCGTAGTCGGGGTCGTCCGGGCCGATCTCCACATAGGCGTCGGCGATGATCCGTCCCTCGCGCGCGCCGGATCCGGGCTCGGAGCCGTCCGCGCCGGCGATCACGCTGTGCGGGACCCGGAGCGTGCCGTCGGGGAGCCGGATCACGTACATCGTCGATCACCCTCGCCGTCTGCCGTCGCCGTCATCACGGTGTCCTAGATCCCGTACTCGCGGTTGAAGAAGAGCATGACCTCAAGGGCCGTCCTGATGTTGCCGGCGAGCATATCCACGAGCGCGGGACGCTGCCGGGAGGAGATCGCGGCGAACGCGTCGGCGAAGAACTCGCGGCGGCCGAGCGCGCCCGGCTGCCGGTGGAAGCCGCTCGCCAGATGCGGCAGGCACTCCTCGTACAGCTTCCGGAACGCGGGGCTGTCGGACGTCCACTCGCCGTCGGCGCCGTCGATGTCGTCGAGGGCGTGCCCGACCTCGTGCAGCATCACGTCCGGGGTCGGGGACGGCCGGTCACCCACGACGATCTTGCGGTCGCCGTAGGCGCCGGCGCAGATGTCCCAGGTCGCGCGGCCGGACGGCAGCGGCCGGTCGCGCAGGTGGCCCATGTCGTCGAGCTGCGGCACCCCGCCGGGCCCCACGTAGATGCCGTCCAGCCCGGCCGCGAGCTTCTCCTTCAGCCGCTCGGGCAGCGACGCCAGGCTCTCCACCGCGCCGATCACCTCGGGCGGCGGCGGCCCGTCCCGGACGTCCCACTGCCGGTGCAGGACGTCCTCCAGCACGCCGCAGTGGCGGCGGCCGTCGGCGGCGTGCGGCATGCCGGGCGGGTGCGGTTCGACGCGGAGCCGGTCGTCGTCCAGCTCGAAGTCGCTCCAGGAGTAGTCGCCGGCGCGCGGCCGCCCGTGGCCGCGCCGCGCGAGCCCCCCGGACAGCAGCACGAACACCAGCTTGACCTCCAGGGTCCGCTGGGCGGCGTCGCCCATGTC